>JBEIFD010000188.1:0-7091 GCA_040382535.1 Merismopediaceae cyanobacterium | reverse complement strand
TCAGGGGTTTCAAGTTCGACGAAGGCAAAACCTCTTTTTTTCTTAGTTTCTCTGTCTAATGGAAAATAAACCCTAGTAACTTTTCCGTATTCAGAGAAAGCCTCGGTTAGGTCTTCTTGGCTGATTTCAAAGGGCAGGTTGCCCACAAAAATTGACATAATCTTTCGCGATAGGGAGTAGATATGCCCAAAAAATTAGAGGTCGGGGAGAAGTCTGCTTGTCATTGAAAAACAAACTTATTCACCTTTTGTAATCTCTCGGACACTTTTTCATCAATCATTTTACCACACCGATAAGAGAAAATAGCTGAGTTTTAGGAGACCTAAAAAGATCATCATCTCCTATTGCTCAGCTTTTGGGTTAAAGATTGGAAATTGTTGCCAATTTTTCCAAAATATAACTATTTTTCAGCAGACTTAAAGGTTTGATAGCCCAGTTCGGGATGATAAAGATGACAGCGATCGCTGATTTCCTTCATTAATTTCCAAGAAAAAGTTCTTTCCTGAAGATGGGGGCCATAACTTTCCTTTAAGCTGGCATGGGCTTTGCGGAGATTATAGGAAGGAATCGCCACCGAAACGTGGTGGGGAATATGAACATTAATATCATGACAGAGGATCTCGACCCAACGGGGATAGTCGCAATGAACGGTTCCTGTCAGTTGGGCTTCTCCTGCTTTCCACTGATCGGCGGGTTTAAAATGAATTTCGGGAACAGTGTGGTGAACAATGGTAAAAGTACTCATCCAGAAGTGATAGACCAACCAGGGCATGAGCCAAAACTTCACAAAGCCCCAAACCCCTGTGGTAATAATCAAGGTGGGGAAAAGAATTGCCGCGAAAACAACCACCGTAGAGATTGAGAGGATTACTTTATTGTGATCGCGATCGGCAAAATTAGATAACTTAAAGTGTAATAAAGCCCAATGAAAAATTGAACCAATCCACCACAAACGTCCCCGAATCGCTCGATAAAACACTTGAACAATAACAGGGGATGCTGCATGAGCTTCAGGGGTTACAGGATCCCAGGCATTATCAACGCCCAGTTTATTCGTGTGGAGATGATGATAGTCGTGGAGAATCCGCCAACAATGGAAGGGATAAATCAAGGGCAAGAAAGCAATATGACCCACCAAATCATTGACCCAACGACGTTTCGCAAAGGAGCGATGGCCACAGTCATGGCCAATAACAAACCAACCCGTCAAAGCCGTTCCCGTAAAAATCCAAGTCACAGGCAAACAATACCAAGGTAAATAGATAATACCGAGATAACCAATAATTGCCGTCACCACACTCAGTCCGACGAATGACCAAGCTTTAACGCGATCTTTTTCAAAACATTCACTCGGAAGACTCTTAACAATATCTTTGAGCTGAATATCGGCAATTTCGGAGGTTTTCAATCCGTTAGCGAATTTTTCTGTCGTTGCAGTCATGAATTGGACTTAATCTCCATAAGAGGATGAGCAGACCTGAGACAACCCCACTCCCGAAAACCTTTCCTTTCTCGCGTACCAAGCCAGCAAAAAAGCCGATTCACTACCCATTGGTCTGGAATTCCGAGTAAACTGTCAAAAGGATTAAAAATAATTTACAAACCTTAATAGTTATACCACGACAACGGTTCGTTCTGGCTGTGATTTTAGGTTGCTCCGACCAGGACTCCCATCAACCGAATGGAACCGAATGGTCTTCATCGGCTCTATCCTTGAAGAATTTTCCCACCTGTAAATAATTCGTTGATAGATTATCCTGCGAAACGGTACGATAGGGCTTTCGAGATCGCGTCAGATGTAATCAACCAAAATTTTACAGCGAGAAAAAATCAGCAGTTTCTTGATTTAGCCAACCGTGCAAATGCAAAATCTCCCCAAGGGAAAGTTGGTAGCTTTGTTGATCGCGGAGTGCAACTTCGAGTTGAGCAGCTGAGATGAGAGCGGCTTCCTTTAAGATTTCACCTAATAACTGGAGATGGGGATGATGGGGGAGATAGTTTCTAAGCAAATTAATATATTTGCGTTAAATATTGGCTTAAATAATAAAAAGGTATCGAAAATTTATGTTTTTTTTGTGAAGAGCTTCGATGTGATGAAAGTTCATAATCAATCCCTCGATTGGCCCTCGCTCAGTTTTGGAAGCCTGAGAGCAGTCCAGGGGATTTGGTAGTATCGAATCACGACCGATTCTAAATTTAAAGATGAATGAAAAATTTATTCCTATGTCAGAGACTATGACCGCAAGCCCTTTAACCCACGATCGCGATCGCCTAGAAAATCGCCTCAAAGAAATTCCCACTGATGCAGGGGTGTATTTCATGCGGGATAAAACGGGGGATATTCTGTATATCGGGAAAGCGAAGAAATTAAGAACCAGAGTCCGCTCCTACTTTCGCGGATCGCCTTCCCATAATTCCCGCATTGCTCTGATGGTGAAACAGGTCGCGGAAATTGAATTTATTGTTACCGATACAGAATCGGAAGCGTTGGCATTAGAAGCTAACTTAATTAAACAGCACCAGCCCCACTTTAATATTCTGCTGAAAGATGATAAGAAATATCCCTACGTTTGTATTACCTGGTCAGAGGAATATCCCCGCCTTTTTATTACTCGAAAACGGCGTTTAGGTAATGCAAAAGACCGCTACTATGGCCCCTACGTCGATAGTCGTTTATTACGACAAACGTTGCAATTAATTCAACGAGTTTTTCCCCTCCGCCAACGTCCTAAACCGTTGTTTAAAGACCGACCTTGTTTAAATTATGATATTGGGCGTTGTCCTGGGGTGTGTCAGACCTTAATTACCCCTGAAGATTATCGTCAAACTCTCCAGAAAGTAGCTATGATTTTTCAAGGGCGATCGCAGGAATTAACAACTAGACTTCAGCAACAAATGGAAAAAGCGGCGGAGGATTTACGATTTGAACAGGCCGCTCTCCTTCGGGATCAATTAGTTGCCTTAAATAGTTTAAATGCGGATCAAAAAGTTGCCCTCGCTGATGACACCATTTCCAGGGACGCGATCGCATTGGCCAGTGAGGGAAATCATTGTGCCATTCAATTATTTCAAATTCGGGCGGGTCGTTTAGTCGGTCGGTTAGGATTTTTTGCTGATAGTCAATCTGTTGAACCAGGAGCCATTTTACAACGGGTTTTAGAAGAGCATTACAGTCAAGTAGAATCCGTTGAAATTCCCAATGAAATTTTATTACAACATCTCTTACCCAATGAGGAAATATTAGCAGAATGGTTGACGGAACGTAGGGGTAAAAAAGTGAGTTTGATGACTCCCCAAAAGCAAACTAAAGCTGAATTAATTGAGATGGTAGAACGCAATGCCCGCTATGAATTGGAACGAACACAACGGTTAGCAGAAAGAGATTTACAAGCCCTAGAAGATCTAGCCGAAATTTTAAATTTACCCGAAATTCCTAAACGTATTGAAGGCTACGATATTTCCCATATTCAGGGTTCCAATGCGGTTGCCTCTCAAGTAGTTTTTATTAATGGCGTTCCCGCCAAACAACATTATCGTCACTACAAAATTAAAAATCCTGAAATTACCATTGGCCATTCCGATGATTTTGCCAGTTTAGCTGAGGTCATTAGTCGTCGTTTTCGAGATTATGCCAATGTTAAAATTGAAGATTCTCCTGATTTTCCCGATTTAGTGATGATCGATGGCGGTAAAGGTCAATTATCGTCAGTTGTGGCAGTTTTAGAAAAGATGAATTTGTTAGACCAATTAACGGTGGTGAGTTTGGCGAAACAACGAGAGGAAATTTTTCTTCAAGGAGAAACTAAACCTTTAGTAACTGATCGCGAGCAACCAGGGGTGCAACTTCTAAGACGAGTGCGGGATGAAGCCCACCGTTTTGCGATTACCTTCCATCGTCAACAACGGTTAAACCACAGTCGGCGATCGCGATTAGAAGAAATTCCAGGCCTCGGATTCCAACGACAAAAGCAGTTATTAGCTCATTTTCGCTCTTTGGATTATATTCGAGAAGCAACTTTAGAGCAGTTAAAACAAGTCGAAGGAATCGGCGATCGTTTAGCCCAAGAAATTTATCAATATTTTCATCCCTAATTCTGATTTATTTTTTTAGGCACTCAGGGGATAGGGTTGCAATTTAGAAAATTTAATCGATTTATTTTTTCTAGAAGAAGTATAATTCGGATACAATTTAGGGGGTAAAACTTGCTGTTTTATTGCATATTTTTTGCTCAAAAACTTTCTCATTTTTTTCGGATCGGGCAAGTCTAAAAACCTGGGAGATTGACGATCAGGTTCAAATACTTCAATATCAAAAATAATCGAAGAATCATGCTCTAAATAAGTTAATTCAATCGCGTAATTTGTCAATCGAAGTTGGCTGGAGATCAGAGAAGTCTCTTCACATTTTACTAAAATTTCATCCACATAAACATCTTCTGCTTTACTTTCCTCTATCTGATTAATGGAGAGTAATTCATCGGAACTTACTTCTTTTTCTGGATTCAATCCAAAATCTTTATTTTCTATATTTTGAATAATCTTGTGAATTGGCAATGATTCAACGGGACTTATTTCTTTTTGTGGACTGAATTCAAAATTATTATCTTCAATATTCTGAATAATTTCTTGAACCGATATTCTGTGTTTAGATTGGTCAAATATAAATGAATCAAGTTCAACGGAGAGGGATTCGTTCTCATCCCTATTCACGACTAGATCGGCTAAATTTTGCTCTAGAATTGAATATCGCTTTTCTTTGAAACTCGCTATTTCTGTGGCTAATTCTAACTGTTGTTGGGATTGACTTTTCTCTTTTGAAAAAACTTCTAGGGTAATTTTTTTCTGCCAATTTTCTCCACACAATTCACCCATCAAATCAGGACGACAAGAAATTTCCCAAACTCCAGACCTGAGTGGTGTAAAAGGAAGAATGGCGAGGAAGCCTCGATCGTTTGTCTGGCGATAATATTTTTTTCTTTTGGGAGTAGTTAAATCAGATTCGGGACGATAGGTAATCGAAATATCGACTGCTTGGTTCAATTTGGGTGTCCGAACCATTAATCGATATTTTCCCCCCTTGAGTCGAGAGATGGCCGTGACGGAAGACCAGGTTTTTTCACCTTCTCGTTGGAGCAGAAATTCCCAAGTATTCATGTGTTTTATCGGAGGGGTAAGAGGGACAAATAAAGATAATTAAGTTTAAATACTCATCTTTAACGGGAAAATTATGATTAAGTTATTTGAAGCAATGATCCCTAAAACTTGATCTATGAAAGCTTATGTCGATTCAACTGTTCCCTAAGTTCCCCTAGCTGGGAAAATAATTCACCTTGGGTCAGGGTGCTTTCTTCTTTGCTAGTCATCCATTTGAGTTTGATGGTCTCAGTTTCGGCTTCGGCTTCTCCCAACACTAAACAGGCGATCGCGTTGCTACGGTCAGCTCGTTTAAATTGTTTCCCAAAGGCACTACCACTGAGGTCGAGTTCCACGATAAATCCTGCTTGACGGAGTTTTTGCGCCAAAATCAAACTTTGGACTTCGGCCTTTTCTCCTTTAGAAATGAGGTAAAAATCGGGGGTTGCCTGGGGAGCCGCTTGTAATTGTTGTAACAGTAAAATCAATCTCTCCATACCGATCGCCCAACCGACTGCGGGGGTTTCGGGGCCGCCCAATTGACTGGTGAGACCATCATAACGACCGCCGCCACAAACCGTTGCCTGCGCTCCCAAATCCTCGGACTGAATTTCAAACGCAGTATGGGTGTAGTAATCCAAGCCTCTAACGAGACGGGGATTGAGTTGATAGGAAATGTCTAAATCGGTTAATAATTGTTGCACGACCTCAAAATGACGACGGGATTGTTCGCCTAAATAATCTAGAATACTGGGAGCGTTGAGGGTAATTTCTTGGGTGCGCTTATCTTTACTATCCAGAATACGGAGAGGGTTACGGGTGAGGCGTTCCTGAGAATCTTTATCTAGTTCAGCTTGGTAAGGCGTTAAATAATTGATTAAGGCTTCTCGATAGTTTTGTCGATCTTCGCCATTGCCCACTGAATTTAAGTCTAAAGTTAAGTTTTTTAGCCCCAATGCTTTTAAAATATCGGTTGCCAGGGCGATCGCTTCGCCATCGGCACGGGGATTGGCACTACCGAGAATTTCTACCCCAATTTGATGAAATTGACGTTGACGACCTGCCTGGGGTCGCTCGTAACGAAACATGGGGCCTTTATACCAAAGCCGTTGTACTCCCCCTGTTGCGAAAAGATTATGTTCAATGAAGGAGCGCACCACTCCAGCCGTTCCTTCTGGGCGCAAGGTTAGGGAGCGATCGCCCCGATCCTCAAAGGTGTACATTTCTTTGCCGACCACATCGGTGGCTTCCCCAATTCCCCGCTTAAAAAGGGCAGTTTCTTCAAAAATAGGAGTCCGAATTTCCTGATATAAGGCACGATTGAGAATTTGACTCGCGATCGCTTCAACCTGTTGCCAATAAACAATTTCGCTGGGTAAGATATCGTGGGTTCCTCGACTCGCTTGGATTGTCCCCATTGCACGTTTCAACCTAATTTTAACTAATGATTAACTCTATTCACGATAACGGATTGGGGACGCGATCGCTACTTGGGCATAGCAAATAATCTCAAAATTCCTGATATTTGGCTATAATTTTCCTGGTAGCTTACTTAATGCTGAGCAGAATGACAAAAGATGACGGAATAGAAATAAGACTAGTCCTAGCGCATTGTGTGTTTTCTGAAATTGCCCACCTCATCCATTAATGGAAGAAGAAATCAAGAAATTACATAGCCAATTCGGATTATATGGAGAAGTCGTTAAGTTTTTCAAAGGGAGAAACGGTATCGGTAGAGATTTAAGCCTTTTTGAAAAAGATTAGGAGTTATGGTGAAAACGAATAAATTATCTGTTTGATAACATTGCTTGATAAAGGCAAAAACTTTAGGACGATTGTATAGCCAGCCTAAATGGGATGTGAACAGGCAAAAGATGAAATCTTTTAATTTCCCAAAGCTCAATTAGCTTTTCTCCATGACTTCTATTAGAAATAAAGAATAAGTAAAAAGAGCTTGA
>JBEIFD010000187.1:0-7097 GCA_040382535.1 Merismopediaceae cyanobacterium | reverse complement strand
AAAGGATACATTAAAAAAAACCTTTCGGAAAACCTTAACGGAATTTTTTAGGATTACTACTTTTGCCAAGCCTCGCTTGAAAGAAAGTTTACCGTTAAAGTCTTCTCTACTCTCTGGACTAAATTGGCAAAGGTATTGTAGCTTACGACAAATTTATATTTCCTTGCGGGCTTATGTGGTACGAGAAAAAAAGGAAAAGGAATATGAGCGGGTGGTCATGGATTTAAACCAGCCCAAGAATCAGGAAAAGGAATATGAGCGAGTGGTCATAGATTTAACTTCGGCTATTCGGGCTTGGCTCCAGCAGGATGATAAGCGCGATGGGTTACGAATTATTTGTGGTGGGCCAGGTTGCGGTAAATCTTCTTTTACCAAAATGTTGGCGGCAGAATTGGCCGAAAGAGGTGATCGGGTTTTATTGATTCCCTTGCATGAAATTGATCCAACTCAACCGCTAGAGAATGCACTAGATCAATACATCAAAAAATTTCGTATTACTCCACCGAATCCCCTAAAATCCGAAAATTCACAAAACCGCTTGTTATTGATTTTTGATGGTTTAGATGAGTTGGCAATGCAGGGCAAACTAGCCACAGAAGTCGCTCGTGATTTTTTAGAAAAGGTGAAGAATGATTTACGAGGCTGGAATCAAACTGACTTGAAAATCCAAGTTCTCATTAGTGGGCGTGAGTTGGTAGTGCAACATTTGGGAGAAGCAAAGAATAGTTGTCAGGTTTTGCATTTATTACCCTATTGGTTGAGTGAAGAAGATTTGAAAAAAAATAAGTATATAGATGAGCAAAGCTTAATTAAAATAGATCAACGACAAGATTGGTGGTGGCGTTATGGGGAATTGAAGCAGAAAAATTATCATAGTTTACCCGAAGAATTAGCCCAAATTGAAACCCTTCAAGAAGTTACCGCTCAACCGTTGTTAAACTATCTAGTTGCCTTGAGTTATGAAGCAGGAGAACTTGATTTTAGTAAAGGAGTAACGGTAAATCAGATTTACAAAGATCTATTGCATCGAATTTATAAACGAGATTGGGCAGAGATTCAACACCCCACGCTCAAAAATGTGCAAATTACCGAAGAACAGTTTATTCAAGCAATGGCAGAAATCGCGGTGGCTTGTTGGCATGGCAACGGACGCACGACAATAGCGGAAATCGAGAAGCATTGTCAGTACAGTGGCATCGGTTCCGTGTTGGAAGTGTTTAAAATATCAGGCTCTCAGGGTGTAACTCAACTGTTAACGGCGTTTTATTTTCGGCAACAGGGAGTACAGGGAACAGATAAAACCTTTGAGTTTACCCATAAGAGTTTTCGGGAATATCTCACAGTGCAACGCATGATCACAGAAATTGAAGCGATCACAGAAGAGTTAGAACGACATCGCAGTAATGGGCGGGGCTGGAATGAAAAGCAATGTTTAGAGCGTTGGGCTGTTTTGTGTGGAGCCGAAGCAATGGATTTTTATTTGTTTGATTGGCTTTGCGGTGAAGTAGAGTTAATTCCTGTAGAACAAGTCGCGCAATGGCAACAATTATTTTGTGATTTGATTGGCTATATGTTGCGACAGGGAATGCCGATGGAAGAATTAAAGGGATTAACTTTTCTACAAATGAGCCAACAGTCTCGCAATGCAGAAGAAGCTCTTTTAGTCGTATTAAATGTCTGTGCAAGAGTAACAGAAAAAGTCTCAAAAATTAAGTGGAAAAAACCCGAAAGTTTTAGTGAATGGTTATCAAAACTACAAAAGCAAAGTCAAAAGGTTGATGACAATCAGACTCTAGCTTTTGATTGCTTTAGTTATTTAAATTTAGCTGGTTGCCTGCTATTTTTAAAAGATTTGCGCCATGCGAATCTAGAAGGGGCAGATCTGAAAAGAGCGGATCTAAAAGGGGCGAATCTGCAAGAAACAAACCTAGAAGGAGCGAATCTGGAAGGGGCGGATTTGGAAGGGGCAGAACTGCAATGGGCCTATCTAAGAGGGGCGTATCTAAAAGAGGTGAATCTGGGATGGGCGGATCTGCAAGAGGCGAATCTGTTATGGGCGGATCTGCAAGAAGCGAATCTGCGACGGGCAAATTTGCAAGAGGCGGATCTGCACGAGGCAAATTTGCAAGAGGCGAACCTGCAAGAGGCGAATCTGCAAGATGCAAAACTGTACGGAGCAAATCTGCAAGAGGCGAACCTGCAAGAGGCGAATCTTCAAGATGTTAAACTAAAGGGGGCGAATCTGCAAGGAGCGAATCTGCAAGAGGCGAATCTTCAATGGGCGAATCTTCAATGGGCAAATCTACAATGGGCAAATTTGCACGAGGCGAATCTGCAAGGAGCGAATCTACAAGGAGCGAAACTTAGAAAAGCAGATTTGGAAGACGTTAATATTGAAAATGTCGATCTTTCTCAAGTTATTTGGGTAGATGATGACGGCAAGCCTCTTAACGAAACCCCATAATTTTTAATTGATAATTAACAATGGACAATTATCAACTATTCATTATCAACTATCAATTAATTGGCGATCGCTGTTGACAATTTTTATTCCCATTGACTACAGTTAATCTATGATCGAAGTTCGTCAAACAGAAGTATTTGCAAGTTAGTTTACAAATTTAAGAGACCGAAAAGCTAAAGCCCGTGTACAGGTACGCATTGACCGTATGGAGGTTGGCAACTTTGGAGATGTCGCTCCAGTAGGCTAGGGAATAAGCGAAATGCGAATCGCCTATGGGCCTGGCTATAGAGTTTATTTTGTCCAAAAAGGCCCTATTATTGTCATACTTCTGTGTGGCGGTGATAAGAGTTCACAAAGTTCTGACATTATTAAAGCAAAAGCGATCGCTAATCAATTAGAGAATTAAATTATGGCAATACCTACAACTCCCTGGAATTCAGCAGAACATTTAAAAACAGAAGAAGATATTCAGCTATACCTAGAAGCCTGCCTTGATGAAGCGGGTGGTGACTCTGATGCCTTAATTCATGCCTTGAATGTTATTGCCCGTGCTAAAAACTTAGGTCAAATTGACAAAGATTTGGGTATAACAAATGATGCACTATCCCAGGCGATCGCTACTGATAATAATCCCACTTTCGCAATGGTGGTAAAGTTCGTTAATACTCTAGGGTTTAAGCTGACTATAGAGCCAATTATTTAATTTTCGGTTAGGTTTTATCTGGATGATGGATGATTATCAACTATGAATTAAAATGCGATCGCAGATGATCCATTAAAATAGAGAGAGCCAAATATTGTAGAGAGAAACTATGGTAACCACCGCAGACGACGTATGGCAACTGTTAGCAGAATTAACCACCAGTCAATCCGAATTAACTGCCGCTCAAAAAGAAACCGATCGCCAACTCAAAGAATTAGGCAAACAAACCGATCGCCAACTCAAAGAATTAGGCAAACAAATTGGAGGACTCGGTGCAAAATTTAGTAGCTTTACCGAAGGTCTAGCCCTCCCCTCAATGGAAACGATTCTCAGACAATGTTTTGGCATGGAAGTTATCAGTCCTAGTGTGCGAGTCAGTAAAGAAGGGAAACACATAGAAATTGATGTCCTCGCCTATAGCAATAGCGATCTCAATACCGCCTATATCGTTGAGGTTAAAAGTCATGCAAGAGAAGATTCTATTACTCAATTAAAAAGTATTTTGCAACGTTTTCGTACCTTTTTTCCTGAACACAAAAATAAACAACTCTATGGCATTTTAGCCGCCGTTGATATGTCCCCTGAATTGCGCCAAAAAACGCTACAAGAAGGATTTTATGTCGCTCGGATTCACGACCAAGTGTTTGAACTCGATACTCCTGAAAACTTTCAACCCCAAGGCTATTAATCTTTGTTCTTCAAACAGAAGTTTTTGCGAATTGGTTGGCAAATGCAGGAAGCCGAAAAGCTAAAGCCCATTTACCGCAAAGTCGCATTGTATGTTTAGTTCTACTTCTCAATAGGTATTTTAATCATGGCAGGTCTCGATCAAACCCATCCGCAAGATAGAAAAGATAGTGAAGTGGTTAATCGCTTATTAAATAGTCAACCTGAGCCGAAAAATTTGGCAGATCTGGCTCGTTTGTTGATTCGTTATAATAACTTTCCTGGAGCCAGGGAAATTCAAAAAAATTTGCAAAGGGTTCTTGACAATTGGCAGTTAACAGAAGAAACTTTGTTTGAACAAACGCGCCAGTTATATGCCACAGGTCAGGCCTATCAACCCAAAAAGGGGGATGAACCAGAAGATTGGAGTTGATTGTGTTTATTTTGAGTTTTCAACTGCACCAATAAACTGTTGTCCTGTTGGTGAAGCGGCATAGCCTAAAAAGTCCTTGACCGCAGGGGTAGCAGGATTTTTGTACGAATAGTACAGGGTACGAAAAAAGGGATAGTTAGCGGCATCAGGGGTTAATCCGTCTATTTCTAGGGAGCGAACAGTTTGTTGATTCTTGATTTGAACATTGGTCGCATAACTAATGCCATTTTTCCCTAAAGCTTGCAAAATGGGGGTGGTCGCATCTCGTTCCATGTTAACGAAATTATCCCCTTTACCGAAGTTTTCTCCCCCTAATACTAGAGATTGAAACATTTGATAGGTTCCGCTAATAGCAGGACGATTAATCACTTTAATGGGAGCATCCTGGCCACCGACTTGCGACCAATTAGTGATTTTACCCTGAAAAATATCCTTGACTTGTTCCTCAGTTAATCCTTTACGAAATGGGTTGTCGAGACCTACCACGATCGCGATCGCATCCTTGGCAATGGGAATAGCCGCTAAACTCTGGGCCTGTTCTTGGGCAGTCAGAGGACGGGAAATCGCCGCAACATCGATCGCACCCGTTAACAGTCCTAAAATTCCCTTATCGGTTCCCTTGGCATCAGTCTGAACTAAAGTTCCTGGAAACTTTTGCTCAAAGTTGTTTTTCAGAGCTTGGTTAATGCCCACCATACTGGTTGCACCGTCAATTTTAATTTGAGTCCCCTTAGCAACCTGGGTCGGCTCGGCTAAAGCCGTGACATCGGTGGGTTTTGGCGGTGAAGGCAGAGAAGGGGATGACTGGGGTTGGGAAGAGACGTTTGTATTACGAGTAAAAAACCAGGCTCCGCCGCCTAAAATTCCCCCTGTGATCAGTAGAGAAATGACTAAAACGGCGGTTTCTTTGGATTGAGACATAAAATTATATTTTTTATTGGGCTAACGAATTTTGACAAATCCCGCTTGTTGAATCAGATCTTGCCCCTGGTTGGTTAAGAGAAGGTTAGCATAGGCGTTTCCTGCTTGTTCATCTAGTTGCCCATTTTCTTTAATGATAACGAATAAACGGCGAGTAATGGGATATTTGCCCGTTTTAAAATCTTGCTGATTCACCTGATTTCGCTGGGTGGGACATTGAGACCCAGGAGTGATGGGTTCCTTGTAAGCAGAAACTAAGCTAGTAAGAGTCCGTCCCAGGGGGATAGCTTTAACCATACATTGGGGAACGACGGCGGAGGCTGAAGCATAGTAAATTCCGCCCCGGTTTCTTGCCACATTTCTCAATCCTTCGGTGGTATCCCGAACGAATTGAACTTGGTCACCCAGGGGTTGATCTTGCAAGATATTTTCCTGAAAAAAATCCATTGTTCCTCCCGTCTCTGGGGAACGGGAATAGACAGTAATCGGTAAGTTAGGGCCGCCTAATTGCTTCCAATTGGTAATTTTGCCTGTATAAATCTCTTTTAATTGGTTCAGGGTGATTCCCTTGAGGTTTAAGTCTGGATTGACGGCGATCGCCAGCCCATCAATGGCGACGGGAACTTGTTTTAATTTAAAGCCCCGTTCAACGGCATTTTGATATTCTTCAACACTGAGGGAACGGGAAGATTCGGCAAAGGAAAGTTGATCTTGCAAAAGCATTTTAATCCCTTGACTTGAACCAGGCGAACCCGTCGGTGGGTCGGTATAACGAATCTGAAATTCGGGCCAAGCTTTGGCGATCGCAGGATTAACGGTTGCTCGAATCACCGCCCAGGTGGTACTTCCCCCATTACTAAATAGACCCTTGGGGACATTGGCAATATTTGCAAAAGATTGGGCAGAATCCAGATTAGCGGCATTATTCAAATTGATGGGGACAGAGGGGTTATTTTGTTTCGTTTCCGAGGTAACGGGTTTGATATTCCCCCCCAATACCTGAAGAATTCCCCAGGAGATACCGCCCATAATGGCGATCGCCCCAATGACGAGGAGTAACAGATTGACTTTATTATTTTTTTGTTTAATATTCATTTTCTTAAAAATATCAATCATTTAATTTTGCTATAATTTAACCTATTTTAGGGCTTATCCTAGCAGGTAATTCTTGCAACCTCCTTAGAAAAATAGACTAATGAGACTACCACTATTCCCCAGGCCAGGGAATCACATCCAACTCAGTCAGTTATGCGATCGCCTCCATATCCTAAATCTTTGATTCAGTGAATATATTCGTTAAAATGGTACTCTTTCAAATGCGATCGCCAACCAAAGTTGGGCCGCTAGATGGATTTCATTGATAATATAATTTTTAAGCTATTCTCCCCAAAATCGATCAATTTTTTTCACATAATCAAGGTCAGCCAATTTTAATAAAACCGCTTTCCAGTCTGGTTGATGGGTTTCACCAATGCAGAGATATTGATGGTTCTGACAAACGATGCGTCCCCGACTACGGGAAAATTGAACCGTCGAATCGATCGCTTTCACCGCCTTTACCGTATTTGCTTGGGCGGGAATACAAAATTCGTAACCAACTGATCGTAGGCTCTGTTGATTCCCAATTAATCCTGCGGGAGAAATAGCTGATAAATCAAAGGTAATTTTATCTTCAGGGCTTTCTGCTTTAACACTGGCCGAGAAAAAAGCGATCGCAGTAAAAATCAAGCCAGTAATGGCGAAAGTGTGGTTAAAAGATTTACTCAGAAATAACATAGTTCACTTCAATACCTTTGCCAATTTAGTCCAGAGAGTAGAGAAGACTTTAACGGTAAACTTTCTTTCAAGCGAGGCTTGGCAAAAGTAGTAATCCTAAAAAATTCCGTTAAGGTTTTCCGAAAGGTTTTTTT
>JBEIFD010000186.1:0-7098 GCA_040382535.1 Merismopediaceae cyanobacterium | reverse complement strand
TGAATATTTATTTCTGATTCCGCATGAGTTTGTGTCTTCTTGTATTTCTAAAAGCTTCTTGCTCAAGGGCTTTACGGAAAAACATACATCAAACATCGTCTTTTGTACCTTCCAATGAGTGGTATTGAGCGAAAAACACGCCATCAAAGAACTTTTGAACGGGATTCAGAAGGCTCAAAGCCTTATTCTCTCGTAGCCCCAAACTAATGCGGAACTAGATTTATTTCTGTATCCAAACATTGAGCGACTGAGTTCTAAGGTTAGTTCTATTTTTACCTTTGAACCCTCTACACTAATTAGTTTTGCTGTCATCGTTGTTTCCTTTTTTTCACTTTCTATCTCATGTTAACACTTTTCTTTTCTTCTATCAAATAAGGGTTGCCCCCTTTAGGAACCTGATTATAGTATTTTTCATCAACTAGAGGTTACACCCCTACTCACCTAGGAAAAACTATCACCATGTCAGGATTAGCAACAACGTCTTCGAGCAGAGTTTGATAATCAGTTAAAAACTCAGCCACGCGCTCTTTTTTAAAGAGTTGCGATTGATATTTAAGCTGTATCATGTAGTGAGTTTTGGGTTCAGATTCATCTGCAACTGGTAATAGTCTTGTGCGAATTACAAAAGACAGATCAAAAAAGTTGACCACCAGCGACGAAGCGTAGGCAGATTGTTCATGGGCGTGTCGTTCGGATTTGATTTCATAGAGTTCAAAAGGCTGTTCCCAGGTAATCATATTAATTTGAATCCGAGAAAGAGGATGAGAAAGAAAGTCTCGATGGGGATGGGCTTCGTGGGCTAACTGTTCAAAAGGTACATATTGATATTTATACGCATCTGAGGTTATGCAGCGCACTTTTTGTAACAATTCTCGAAAGGTTGTAGGTTGTTCTCCTAATTCAATTTGCAATAATAAGTAATTGGTGAAATTCCCAACTACGCCGTTAAAATTAGCCGATGGTCGAACCGTATTCGGTGTAAAAACGGCTAACTGTCGATTACCACTATAGCGATATAACAACAAATAAAAGCAACTAAGATAACCCATAAATAAGGTAGTATGCTCTTTTTGAGTCAACTGCTTCAAGCCATCACTCAAGGGTAGTGGCAAAATTTGACGAATCTGCTCAGTGTTGAAGGTACGAACCGTTGGAGTCGGATAATCTTGGGGTAGGACGGGGTTATCGGTGATGTTAGCTAAACGGGGCAACCAATAAGCGCGATGTTGCTCTAAGAGAGTGGTGGGGAGATGACGTTGCCAGTAGGCATAATCAACATATTGAGATGACAAAGAGGGAAGGAATGGTTCTTTGCCCAACACAAGATCACGATACAAGATATTCAATTCATGGAGTAGTAAACGTTTAGCTTGCCCATCCACCAGAATATGATGAAAGATGATTAATACAAGATGTTCATCGGTTGCTATTTGTAGTAAAGCGACTTTTACTGGTGGTTCTTGGGCAAGCTCAAAGGATTGATAGAGAAATCTATCGATATAATCTCCAATTGCTTGTTGATCTGACAACTGCTTAACCAGAAAATCAATGGACATCTGTGGTTCGATAGATTGAAACAACTGGCCATCTTTCCACAAAAGTTTGGTGCGAAGTGCTTCATGCCGTTGGACTAAATAAGCGAAACTCTGTTGTAATGCTTCTACATTGAGTGATCCTTGCAACCGATAAACAGAGGGCAAATGATAAGGTAATGTAGCTGTCCCTGACTCCAACCATTTTATCAACTTTTCCTGGACATACGTTGCTGGGGCATAAGTTACTGAAGTTGTTACATCGTTGTTGGCATGAGTAATAATATTGCTTTGTAATCCATTAATATAAGTCGCTAAACCCTCAATAGTGGGATAATCAAATAGTATTGTCGGTAATAGATGGGTGTCAGATAATTTTGCTAGTTTAACGACAATATAAGTCGCCATGAGAGAGTCTCCCCCCAATTCAAAGAAATTATCTGTAATACCAACTTTTTCCTGCAATACGTCTTCCCATAAGCTGGTTAATAAAGATTCTGTTTCTGTTTGCGGCGGTACATATTCCCGCTTAGAAAAGTCGGGTTTGGGTAGGGAGTGGCGGTCTATTTTTCCGTTCACGGTCAACGGAAAAGCCTCTAGTTGAACAAATATATTTAATTTTACCCTACTTACCAAGCGTTCATTAACATAAACTTGTAAAAGCGATAAATCTAGACCTTTTTGACCGACAATATAGGCTACTAGATACTGTTTTTCTCCCTCTTCGATCAATTTTACTGCTGCTTCTTTAACGAGTGGGTATTCTAACAAAATCCCCTCAAGTTCATCTAATTCAATGCGAAACCCGCGCACATTGACTTGATTATCTCGTCTTCCTAAAATTTCAATATCTCCATTAGGCAAATATCGGCCAATATCACCTGTTTTGTAAATGCGATCGCCTGGATTTCCCGTGTAAGGATTAGTAATAAAACGTTGCTGAGTTAAAACGGGATTATCTAAATAACCCTGGCAAAGATAAGGGGTACGGACGGTTATTTCCCCTTTTTCACCAATCCTAACCAATTGATTATTGTCATCTAATAATAAAATTTGTACATCGTCTATACCTTGTCCAATGGGTGCGATCGCAGATGTCATTTTCTGCGGTGATAGGATATAGTAGCTCATCCCTTGAGGTGTTTCTGTTGTCCCATAGAAATTGACACAACTCAAATTAACCGTCAATTTTTGCAACTGACTGACTAGGGAATTAGGCAATTTATCCCCACCGAAAAAGAGATAGCGCAAATCAGGTAAAGGCTGATTAGTGATGGTGAGTAGTTGTCCTCTGGGGGGTGTGAGATGGGCAACGGATATTTTATTGACTCCCATCCATTCCCCCAAATCTAAACTGATTGAGGATTCATCCAACGAGGGTGGCACATACAAGGTTGCCCCTAAAGACAAGGGTGTGAAAACATCGCGTAACAAAATATCATGGGCAATACTGGCTAAATTGCTAAAACGATCCTCTTCGTTCAACCCAAATGTGCGAATTTGCCACTCAATGAAATGGGTGACGGGGCTATGAGTCCCCACAACGCCATTAGGGATTCCTGTAGAGCCAGATGTAAACACGATATAAGCCAATTGCTCAGGCGTTATCATCCGATTGGGATTGGTAATCGAATACTGACCTAAAATTTTCTCTACTTGCTGGAGTTGTTTTGGTAAATGAAGTTGTACTTCGGGCGCAATCTCTTGTAAAGTTTCTGGCAACTCCCCAGCCACTTCCAAACAGATCAACGCTTTTGGGTCAACTAATTGACAATATCGCAATAGCTGCGTCACGGGATAGTCTTTATTTAAGACCATAAAAGAAGCACCTGCTTTGAGGATTCCCAGCAAAGCAACTGCCAAAAACGGTGAAAATGCCGCATAAATAGCTACCAATTTTCCCTCTAATTGATACTCCAGAAGATAATGGGCAATCTGATTACTTAATTCATTTAATTGTTGATAACTGAAGATAATATCTTGACCAACAAGGGCTAACTTTTCTGGTACTCTTTCCACTTGTTGCTCAAAAGATTCATGTATCGCACCAAACCAGCGAAAAGGCAGAGGTTGTGACGGATTTGGTAAATAATTGGGCTGTTGGGACTGATTATCTTCGTCTTTTGTTGTCGAAACGACGGTTTTTTGATGAGAGAAGTAGTGAGTTCGCTCAAAATTGACTTGGTAAATTTGATGTTGAGCCAGGGTTTCCTGATCAATATCTACTCCTATACCCACACCCGTTGGCACAGCTACAGTTGAATCTTGTTTGTTTCGCACAAATGTCCCATTTTTAAGCCATGAATTGCCCAGACTATAAACGTTAATATCGTTTGCTAGGGTAAAATTGGCTTTAGCCGCCAAATGTAGGTTGACAACCCGCCCAATCGGAGTTTCAAACATTCCTCCACACCACATTTGCCAACCCGCCGCCTGCATCATGTCGTGAATTTGCAGTGCATGACGAAATCCTCCGACTCGGCCGACTTTCATATTAACAATGCGCCCAGCCTGCAAATCGATCGCTCGTTGTGCTTGTTGGACAGAATAAAGGCTTTCATCTAAACAAATCGGCGTATTGATGATTGTTTGTAACTTGGCGTGATCAATAATATCGTCATGGGCTAATGGCTGTTCGATCATTAGCAAGTTAAATAAGTCTAACTCTTGAAATAATGGGGTGTCTGCCAAGGAATAAGCACTATTCGCGTCAACCATTAATTGAATATCTGGATAATGCTCTCGAATGGCTCGCACAGGTTCTATATCTGATCCAGGCTTGATCTTGATTTTGATCCGTTTATATCCGTCATCCAATCTTATTGCTACTTTATCCAATAGGGTTGGTATATCTTTTTGGATACCAATACTACAACCGATCTCAACTTTAGTTTTTACACCACCAATGATCTGGGAAAGGGAGACATCCTGGGATTTAGCCAACAAATCCCACAAAGCATTTTCAAGGGCTGCCTTAGCGATGAAATGCCCGCGAATTGAGCTAAAATCTGGCAAATCATCAACAGTATCAAGATCACATTGCATCGTAATGGGGATTAAAAAATCCTCCAAGATATGCCTTGCGGTTTTCACCGTTTCATAAGAATATGAGGGATGTTCAGAGGCGACACATTCCCCCCAACCAACTAAACCTTGAGTATGAACAGAGATTAAAATACAATTTTTGTGGGTGTTTACGCCATAACTGGTTTTGAATAAAGTGGGCAACTTTTGTTTAATTTGATAGAGTCGGATCTGTTCAATCTTCATGCCTGTAGTTTGGACTATAACGCAAAATTAATTTTAGACTAAATTGCAGTCTCTAACTTTTCCCGTTATCTTTGGATTTGGGCGATCGCTTGATATCCTCCTATCTCAAAGTCCTATTCTCTCGCCTAAGCGGTTTTAACGCCTTGTTTATAAATATCGAGAGTACCTTACTCATGTAAATATAGCTATATCTAGTCATTATTCACTTTATTTGAAAAAATGCAATCTTCCCTCAATTTAGACCAGTTAATTCCATCCGATTGGACTCAATTAGCCTATCAAACCCTCCAGGATGGAAAGGCCGCCTTTGGACTCCTCGATAAGACACTGAAGAGTCGATTAACAGATTTCTTTCTGCCCGATCGCCAAAAAAAGACGACTCCTCTCTCGGCGGAATTGACCGCGAAACTCCAATCGCTTAGGAAAGAATTATTCGCCATTGAATGGCAAGATGCCCAGGCAGGCGTATATCCCGTGAGTTTGTTATTTGACCATGAATGGCAAGATTTTTTGCGTTATTATCCCGTTTTATGGCTAGATTTACCGAATGTTTGGGAAAGAATCAAGCAAAAAAAATATCAAAACTTTTCCCCAGACATTGAGCTAGAAGGCTATCCTGCCTATTATTTGCAAAACTTCCACTATCAAACAGACGGCTATTTGGGGGAAATGTCGGCTAATCTCTATGATTTACAGGTAGAAATTCTCTTTAATGGGGCGGCAGATGCGATGCGTCGTCGAATTTTGAAATTGGTTAAGGAAAATTTGGCTTTAGTTGCTGATTTTCCTACTCAATCCTCAAAAATTTTAGATGTAGCCTGTGGAACGGGGCGATCGCTGAAAATGTTACGAGCAAGTTTCCCGAAAGCGTCTTTGTTTGGAGTGGATTTGTCCCCGACCTATCTACGAAAAGCTAATCAAATGTTGTCTCAAGAGTTGGGAGAATTACCCCAATTAATCCGAGCCAATGCCGAAACTTTACCCTATTTAGATAACTATTTTTCGGCTGTTACTAGTGTTTTTCTATTTCATGAATTACCTCCCGAAGCTCGACAAAATGTGATTAAAGAAGCTTTTCGAGTTCTCCAACCTGGCGGAGTATTTGTGATCTGTGATTCGATTCAGGCGATCGATTCTCCCGATTTTCAACCTGTGATGGAAAATTTTCCACTGCTTTTCCATGAACCCTATTATCGTCATTACATCACGGATGATTTAGTGGTTCGTTTGGAGGAAGTGGGTTTTAAAAAAGTACAGACAGAAAATCATTTAGTCAGTAAATACTGGGTTGCCATTAAACCTTTGGAGGCATAAATAGTCTGATTTTTTTAGTTAAAATAATTGGCTAGAGTTGCTTATAGAAAGATAAGCTGTCACAAATTTAGATTGCATCATGATTTTCTTGAAAATCTTCTAACAAAGGGCTTAAGCTCCTTGCTTGTATGTATTTTAGATAATTAACAGCTTACAGGTTTCAAATAGCTGTTTTTGCCGATTGAGCAAGAGGTAGCGTAAACCAAAATTGACTGCCTTTTTGGGGAATACTGGACACCCCAATTTGTCCACCATGCGCTTCAATAATTTGCCGACATTGATAACATCCCAGACCAATTCCCGTTAGTCGTTGATTATGTAAACTTCTGAGATAAAGATGAAATAATTTTTCACATTGTTGTTGATCCATGCCGACACCATTATCAATCAGCAGACAACGCATCATGTTTCCTTCGATATGGGCTTCGATCGCCAATTGAATGCCAGGCGGATTGTGTTTGAGAGCATTGGTTAAAAGATTATCAAAGACTTGTTTTAAAAATTGAACATCGGCAAAGATAGGAGGAAATATGTCGGGAATTTTATGGGTGATACTGACTTGGTTTTGGGAAAAAGGCGATCGCCATTCCTGCAAAATTTGATCTAAAAATTGACTCAAATTAACAGGTTGACAGTTTAAAGACAAGGGACGATTTTCCGCAAAGTGATTTTCCGAGAGGGCATTCAAAAGGGTGAGTTGGCGATCGCCGCTTTGGATCAGGCGGTCTAGGATGGAACGGGAAAGGGTAATATTTTCGTTGGGTCGATTTTGCAAATTTTTTAATAACATCAATAAACCCATCATAGAAGTGCGGAGATCGTGGGAAACGGCTTGTAAAAAGACAGCTTTCATTTCCTGTAGCTCTTCCAGTTCTAGCATTCGATCTTCGAGTTCCAAAGTACGCGATCGCACTTGTTTTTCTAAATTACTATTGAGAATCTGCACCTGTTGATAGAGTTGGGCTTGTTGCACCGCGATCGC
>JBEIFD010000185.1:0-7102 GCA_040382535.1 Merismopediaceae cyanobacterium | reverse complement strand
TTTCCGAGCATTTGTAATTGATATAAACTCGCGTATAAACCTTGTTTTCCTAAGAGGATTTCATGACTTCCTGATTCGACAATTTCTCCTTGTTTCAATACAAAAATTCTGTCCACATCCCGAATGGTAGAAAGACGGTGGGCAATAATAATCGCTGTTCGGTTTTCTAATAAATGTAATAAGGCTTCTTGGATCAACGATTCTGTGATCACATCCAAACTAGAAGTTGCTTCATCTAATACCAAAACATGGGGTTCTCGGATGGCGGCTCTGGCAAAAGCCAGTAATTGTTTTTGACCACCCGATAAATTACTGCCCCGTTCCCGTAGTTCCGTATTATATCCCTGGGGTAGTTCTTCAATTAAGCGATCCACATTGGTTAATTGGGCGGCTTTTTGAATTTCTGACAGACTATAATTTTCTCCTAACGTAATATTACGTTTGACATCGCCTGTAAATAGAAAACTTTCCTGGAGAATCACCCCGACATATTTTCTGAGCTGTACCTGGGAGAGTTGACGAATATCAATTCCATCGACTAAAATTCTTCCCTGACTCGGTTCATAGAGACGACATAATAAACGAATAATTGAACTTTTTCCTGCACCTGTGGGGCCAACGAAGGCTATTTTTTCGCCAGGCTTAATGGTAAAGTCTAAATTTTTTAAGACATACTCATCGGGTTTATAGCCAAACCAAACATTTTCAAAGCGAATTTCTCCCCGCAAATTGGGATCAATACTAATATCTAAAGCAGTAACATTTTCCACATCTCGGATTTCAATCGGTTTATCCATTAATTCACTAATTCGTTGAATAGCGGTGAATCCTGCCTGAAACATGGTGAATTTATCGGCAAATTGTCTGAGGGGATTAAATAATCGTTGGGCATAGAGGACAAAGGCGGCCAATGTGCCAAAATTTAAGCCTGTGTTTAAAACTAAAATTCCCCCTAAAAATAAGACTCCTGCGATCGCGACTAAACTAATCCATTCCAACGTTGCCGACACCGCAGAATCATAGAAAATGGTGCGATCGACTTCCTTACGATAGCGGAGATTAACGGTACGAAATAACTCAGCATTATATTTTTCTCGACGAAATAGTTGCACTACATTAATGCCTGTGACATTTTCCTGTAACATTGAATTTAATCGTGAAAGTTCTTCCCGCACTTCATAATTTGCCTGACGATATTCCTGCTGAAAATAAATAATTAAAGCCGTAACAGGAATTAACATGGCAACTAACATTAATGCTAATTGCCACTGTAAAAAAAAGATAGTTACGATGATGACTAAAATAGAAATCAAATCGCTGACAACTCCGATCGCCCCACTAGCAAACACATCTCCCAACGCTTCTACATCATTGGTCATGCGAGTTACCAAGCTACCAACGGGGGTTTTTTGAAAATAATTAACTGATAAAGAAGTTATATGAACAAATAAATCTTGTCTCACATCTGCAGTAATTTCCTGACCCATTTTTTGGACTAAATAGCCCTGTACCGCCGCAAAAATAAGTCGAATAATAATGGTTACAAATAATATGCCTACTAAAAAATGAAGCGCGTTCGTTAAAGGCAATTTTTGCAAAAAAGACCAGGTGGGTTCCTGTCGTAACAAAGAGACCGATTGCCCAATAATTAAAGGCTGGATCGCTCCCGCAAAGGAAACTGGGATTAATAAAATAACGGAAAGAATCAATAAACGGGGATAACGGCGGGCATAGGGCAATAATTTTAGTAATAATCGCCAATCATTGTCGGGTTGAGGCGTTTTAGCTTTCTGAGGAGATTTGGCGACAGACATAAAAAATGTTTTACCAGCAAAGGGTGGATTTTTCGGACAGGTTTAGGGAAAGGAAGCAAACTGACGACATCTCATTTTAACGTTAATGTTACTGGCGAAGGCGACTAAAAATGAGTTCGCGATCGCCTCAAAATCATAAATAATACGGATAAATCCTATAAAAACGAAAATTAAGAAAAGTTTGGCATTTTTTCAGTCTAAAGCCTTAATAAATCTGTGCGGAGGGGGACATTCTGATGGATAATTCTTGGGAGAGTAACTTTTAAACCCAATAATTGTTGAGAAATTATGAAAGCCGCCGATATTATGAGCAAAGAGGTCGTGACAATCAAAGGAAGCGCGACAGTTGCCGATGCCGTCAATTTGATGAAGAGTAAAAAAATCCGTTCCCTCATTGTCGAACTTCGTCATGAGGGTGATGCCTACGGGATTGTGACCCAGACTGACATTATTTATAAGGTTGCGGCTTTTGGTACTGATCCTAAAACGGTTCGTGTCTATGAAATTATGACTAAACCTTGCATTCTGGTCAATCCTGAATTGGAGGTGGAATATGTTGCTCGGTTATTTGCCCAAAACCGCATTCGCCATGCTCCCGTTATTCAAAATGGATTATTGGGAATTGTTTCTGTTACGGATATTTTAAATAAGAGTGATTTTGTTGAACAGCCTAAATCCTTACTTTTGGATGAAAATATTCAAAAAGCCTTGGAAAATGCCAGGACAATTTGTGCCAAAAAAGGAGCTAAATCTCCTGAGTGCGCGGCGGCTTGGGACACGGTGGAAGAACTCCAGGCAGAGGCCGCTCATCAACGGGCTAAGAAACTGGAAAAAAGCCATTTTGATGAGTATTGTGAAGAAAATCCCGATGCTTTTGAATCGAGAGTTTATGATACTTAATTAAGTTCGGGTTTTTGTGTATATAAATTAGACTTTGGGCGCAAGCGTTACGCCCCTACAGAATCTTTTTAAGAATGGTAGGGATGAATTGCGATCGCCTTTTTAATTCAACAGGTAAATTTTACCAATCGTCATATTTTGCTCTGGGCTTTTCCCAATCACTAAAATCACGGGTGAATTCTTTTTCTAATTCGGGTAATTCAGACGTTGGTAATAAAGGTTCTTCGATTTCTTCCTCTTCTTCTTCGGGATCTTCCCAAACTTCGGCTAAGGGTTGGACTACTTTGGCGATCGCGTCTTTCACAAAGGACTTAATAAATTCATCCTTACGACTGAGTTGAAATTGACGTTGCACCACTTCCGTAATACCGCCATCGCCCCAATCTTGATCTTGACGAAAATATTCGACAAAACTTTTACCTGCAATACGAGTTAAATAGGCCGCCGTAATGCCTTGAATCACTTTCCCTGCTAGATAGGTTGCTAACTGAAATTGTAAGGCTCTGGCTAATAGTTCAATGGCTCCTTTAACGACTCCCAAACTGACAAAAGTTTTACCCAAAGAAACTGCTAAATCTTTACCGCGATCGCTATTTAATTCACAGCCATAAATTTTGCCAATTTCCATCACCATTTGAGCATTAACCGCCGCCGTCGCTAACATATCCACAACGGGTAAAGGCGTTACCGCAATCACTCCCGCTCCAATCCATTGATAACGTTCAATGATTTTATCCGCTTCTCGACGACGTTGTTGATCGATTAAATTTCGGGCTTCTTCCCCTAGCCGTTGGGATTGTAAGAGAATATTATCTGCGATTAAATCTTCCCCTTCTGACCGTAAAACTGCCACCAAACGCTGAATCAAAGGGGCGATTTCTGGCTCTGGTTTAACCATTTCTCCCGATCGCGATCGCAGAGGTTGGGGATTAGCGGCGATGGGAATAATATCAACGGAAAGAATAAAATTTTGGACTCGTTTTTGTAGGGTACTGAGAAGAATATTTAAGTCTTCATCCGTATAAAGATCGGTTTTATTAAATACTAAAAGAGAGCGTTTTCCAATTTCTGCTAATGCCTTTAAGGGTTCATATTCCGATTGTCTGAGGTCATTATCCACCACAAATAATAATAAATCGGCTTCAGTGGCCAATTGTCGGGCTAATTTTTCCCGTTCCGTTCCCGCAATACCCGCTTCTAAAATACCTGGGGTATCCGTAATTAAAATTTCCCGCGCCAATCCCTTAAGGGGTAAATGGTAGTTTTCGCCGATTTGGGTGGTTCCCATTGTTGCCGCCACACTACCCACGATTTCGCCGATTAAAGCGTTGACTAAGGACGTTTTTCCCGCCGATCCTGTCCCAAAAACGACGACGTGTAAATTTCCCCGTGCTAAACTTTCCTCAATTTGTTGCGATCGCTTAAAAAGGGCTTCCTGAGCGACCTTATCCTGGATTTGTTGAACTTGACGGCGTACCGCTTTGAGAGTTTCCCCTGCGGCTTCGGTTTTCTGTTCGGGTAATTTCAGATTTAAGCGAGATTTACGATTCTTTTGATTTTTTTTGCGGGCTTGTTGCTGGCGAGCCAGATTAAAATAGTAAACAAAAGCATAGATCAATAAACCGAGCAATCCAATGACGAGTAGGATTAAAATATTGGCTAAAAAAGGAGATGTCCAGGAAACCTGAAAATAAAGCCGATAAATCGAATTAATCAGCCAAATCATTAGCCCCAGAACGATACTTAAACCAACAGCAAGGGTAATGAGACGGGGAAGCGGCATGGAAACAATCCCAAGGAAATGATGATTTTTCTATTATATTCGATATGATTTAGAAGTTTTTAGCGATCGACTAGAATTATGCTTAAACAGTTTATTTTTTGATAAAAATATTGAATCTGATATCATCAAATTTATTTTTTCTTGTGAATCAAAATACAAAATTGATTGCGTCCTTGTTCTTTCGCTTGATAGAGGGCTTTATCTGCTAATTCAATTAAACTATGCCTTTCTTGACCCGCTTGAGGCTTCATTGAGGCAATACCAAAACTCAAGGTTACTTGGGAATTGATAGGAGAAGTTTGATGCTCAATCTCTAACACTTGAAGACTTTTTTGAATACTTTCTATCAAAATAATAGCTTCTTCCGCCTTCGTATTTAAAAAAGACAGAATAAATTCTTCTCCACCATAGCGAGCGACAAGATCCGTTGCACGTTTACAGTGATATTCAAAAACAGATGCAACTTGACATAAACAATGATCACCTGCTTGATGACCATAGGTATCATTATATTTTTTGAAATAATCAACGTCACACATCACCACTGTTATCCATCGTTTTTCTCGAATAGCCAGTTGCCAATCCCGCAAAAAATATTGATCAAAAAAGCGACGATTTCCAATCCCTGTTAACGGATCAATAACGGCCATACGCTGTAATTTTTGATTATTTTCTTCTAGTAGAGAAGTTGCTAATTGAAAAATATTAGAATGAGCAATTAGCAATTGATGAACGTCTAAAAGTGCGTAATTATTAGTTATTTTTTCGACAATAATTGGCTCATTTAAAAGATGACTAGATCGATTAATAACTTGTTGAGCAGCAAATGTAATTGGAGTTTCTTCCGATAAAATTAAATGTTCTGTTTTTGTGTATTGATAAAGTTGGAAAAGAGGCCGTTTTAAAAATAATTCTAAGCCGTAGGGGCGACTCATTTGTTCTAAAATTCTTTGGCGAGAAATGAAACCAATCAACTGTTCTTTGTCCATCAAAATAACACCAGGTAATTTGGGATCGGCGTTGAGGAGTTGTAGCGCAAATCTGCCTTCTTCCGTTATTTCTAGCTGACAGCAATATAAATTTAGATCTTTTAAGGTAGATTCTAAAGTAATCTTGGGAAAAGCAATATTGTTTGGGGAAATCAAATTAACCATCTCATTATTTAAGCTTTATTTCTTTCACAGTTGTTTGGACAGAATTGTTAATAATCGAAGGTAATTGAGTTGAGAATAACCCCTAGAGCTTCAAGATATCATAAAACTAAAGATGAATTTTAAAATAATAGGTTAATATATTATTATCGAAGTTAATTAATGGTTAACAAACGGTAAATTCAGGATTAGTAAAATAACCTTGCCCTCGTCCTCTCGAACGCTTTTATTTCTATGGCATCATCCCATTGGCAAATTTCTCTCCCCGAAGACATCCCTCCCAACTTTCTGAAAGTAGTCCAGACCTATTGTGCAAAATCTTCAGGATATCAGGCGGCTCAATTACTGTGGAAAAGGGGAATTAGGGATAGGGAAAAATTAGCTGGATTTATCGATCCCAAATTTTATCAACCTACTACTCCTTTTGCCTTTGGTCAAGAAATGAAATGGGCCATGAGTCGAATTAAAAAAGCTCTAGAATTAAGAGAAAAAGTGGCTATTTGGGGAGACTTTGATGCAGATGGTATTACGGCCACGAGTGTCCTTTGGGAAGGATTAGGACAATTTTTTATTCCTGATTTACAGTTAACCTATTATATTCCCGATCGCTTAACTGAATCGCATGGCTTGAATATGGCCCAGTTGGAAAAATTCGCCATGACGGGGACGAAATTAATTATTACCTGCGATACGGGCAGTACCAATTTAAAAGAAATTAAATACGCTCAAGAATTAGGAATTGATTTAATTATTACCGATCATCACACATTACCCGAAGATCGTCCTGATGTCATTGCGATCATTAACCCCCGTTATTTTGCTGAAAATCACCCCTTGTATCATCTTTCAGGAGTGGCAGTTGCCTATAAATTAGTTGAAGCTTTGTATCAAACGTTGCCCGATATTCCCCAACAACCCGTTGAAAATTTATTAGATTTAGTGGCGATCGGTTTGATTGCCGATTTAGTCCAACTCAGTGGAGATTGTCGTTATTTAGCGCAAAAAGGAATCCAGAAATTACAATTACAAACCTCTAATCCTACTCGTCCTGGTATTGCTAATCTCTTGAATTTTTGTCAACGAAGTGGCGATCGCCCGACGGATATTTCCTTTGGCATTGGCCCCAGAATTAATGCCATTAGTCGTATTCAGGGAGATGCCCATTTTGCAGTAGAATTACTCACCAGTCGGGATCAAGAACGCTGTCAAAAATTAGCAATGGAAACCGAATTAGCTAATACTCGACGCAAGGCTCTCCAAAAAACTGTTACCAATGAAATCAAGAAAAAATTAGCTACTCTGGATTTATCGACTACCAGTGTGATTGTATTAGTGGATGATCAATGGCCCAATGGCGTTTTAGGTTTAGTGGCAGGTCAAATTGCCCAGGAATACGGTCGTCCGACGGTTTTATTAACCACTCGTCATCATGATCAAGAAAGCCATCCTTTAGC
>JBEIFD010000184.1:0-7125 GCA_040382535.1 Merismopediaceae cyanobacterium | reverse complement strand
GGGGCAACCTGGTTTGTGCCACCGATGGCCTTGGACGCGATCGCCAAAGAAGATTTAACCCTAGCCCAACGTTACGCAACAGAAATGGGAGAAATCACCGCCAAAGAAGCCCTAGCCATTGGCATTAACTGGGTATTGGCTCCCATCGCCGATGTGAATAATAATCCTGAAAATCCTGTCATTAATATTCGTGCCTTTGGAGAAACCCCAGAAATTGTCGGGGCTTTAGTTAAAAGTTTTATTGAGGGAGCGAAAAAATATCCTGGTCTCACCACCGCCAAACATTTTCCAGGTCACGGCGACACCGCAACGGATTCCCATCTCTATTTACCCATTATTCCCCATGACCTAGAAAGATTAGAAGCCATTGAACTGCCTCCCTTTCAATCCGCGATCGCGGCGGGGGTAGATACGGTGATGACAGCCCATATTCGCATTCCCGCGTGGGATCAAGCTAATCCCGCGACCCTTTCTTACTCAATTTTAACCGAACAATTACGTCAAAAAATGGGATTTGAGGGATTAATTGTCACCGATGCCCTCATTATGGGCGGCATAACCCAAGAAGCAACCCCAGAAGAAGTGGCAGTCCGTGCCTTGGCCGCAGGAGCCGATATTTTGTTAATGCCTCCCGATCCCGAAAAAGCGATCGAAGCCGTTTATCAAGCGGTGCGATCAGGTCGATTAACAGAGGACGGAATTGAGCGATCGGTCGAAAAAATTTGGCAAGCGAAGGAAAAATTGGGGTTATTTAACCAAACTATCCCAACCTTAACCCTAGAAGATTTAAGTACAGAGATTGCGCGGTCATCTGTTCGAGCGATGGTGAAAAAATCTCTTAGAAAAGGGGGAAATTTACCCCTAAAGATTGAGAATCAACACCCCCAGAAAAATTTAATCATTGTCAATGATTTGCTCAATTGTGACTTTTTAGACCGAGCCTGTCCGAGTGTCCTGATTCCTAAAGGTTTTGCTTATGAAGTTGAAGTAAGAGATCAAAGTTTATTAGATCATGAAGTGACTAAAAGTTCATCAATTGTATTACAGGTTTTTATTCGGGGAAATCCTTTTCGGGGAACTGCGGGTTTAACTCCAAAATCTCAATATTTTTATCAACAACTCTTCAAAAATAATCAAATCAAAGCAGTGCTGATCTATGGCAGTCCCTACGTCCTTGATTGGCTTTTACCCCTATTTGCTGATGATCTTCCCTGGATATTTTCCTACGGACAAATGCCCCAAGCTCAGGCGATCGCCTGGGAAGAATTATTGGATTTATCGGAACCTTCTCCACAAGATTCAGATAGTTTTATCTAGAAGTCAAGTGGTTTCCCAGAATTTTAGTTAAACTTAAATCAATGATATTTTGGGAGCGACCAATGGTACAAACCCCTACTCTAGAGTCTCAAATTCGTTGGGAACTACTGCCCAAGGATTTTATTCTTCCCGATGAACCTGTGGATAATATTAATCAACCGAGTCTGGCCGCCGCCCTCACCGAAAGTCTGGTTAATGCGGATAAACTAACACCTGAGAGTATTACAACGACAAATTACGGTATTTGTGTGCAAGTAGAGCAACAATTTGTCGTCAAAGCTCCCGATTGGGCCTATATTCCCCGTATTGCGGTTCCTAAAACTGAAATTGAGCGTAGTTATACTCCCCAAATTCAAGGCGATATTCCCGCGATCGTCATGGAATTTCTCTCGGAAAGCGAGGGGGGAGAATATTCCATTAAACCGAATCATCCCTACGGTAAATGGTTCTTTTACGAAAAAATTCTCAAGGCTCCCTACTATGTTTTGTTTGAAATTCAATCCGCCCATCTAGAGGTTTATCAACTAGAAAATGGGATTTATAAACGTCAAAATCCCGATGAAACAGGGCGTTATTGGCTGGAACCCTTGCAACTCTATTTAGGCGTTTGGAATGGTGTGCGAGAGGGCAGACAAAAATCCTGGTTACGTTGGTGGACTGAGCAAGGAGAGCTTTTGCCCTGGGGAGTGGAGTTGGTTCAAGAATTAGCTATTGAACGTCAACGAGCCGAACGATTAGCAGACCTATTGAGAGCGCAGGGAATTGATCCCGATCGCCTCTAATAGCTAATACTTCTATCGGCTTAATTTGTTGCTAGTTTTTATATAAATTAAGGACATAATTTATTCTGTTTCTACAGGAATTTATTATGTCATTTTTTTATTGAAAATAACTTTTTAATAAATTTAACGAGAAATGCTTAGGATTAAATTCTAGATCTTGAGACTGATTTGAAATTTTGAAAAAAGGAATAATTTCTACCCCACAATTACTATAGGCAATACTCTCAAAAGATTGAATTAAATCAGGACTCCAATAGTCTTGTTTAACTTCTATTTCCTGTTGTTGTAAATACTGTAAAAGTTGCGATCGTGTAATCCCAGGTAAAATCGTGCCATTATCGAGCGGTGTCCAGAAACAATTATTTTTCCAGCCCCATAAATTCCCCGTACTGGTTTCTAACCAATGATTTTGATTGTCAATTAAAATTGCTTCTTTTGCTCCTTGTTTTTGGGCTTTTTGTAATGCCAACCAAGCGGTTAAATAATTCCCTGTTTTATAATCAGCTAGGGAACGTTTAAAAAGAGGTGAATCTGCCACCCAGCCAATGATTCCTTCTTGCTGACGTATGGCTAAATCTTCGGGCAAAAAGCGTCCTGTGATCCAAATTTTGCGATCGGGAAAAACGACAATTCGTAAAATAGGATAATGCGTTAATAATTGTTCGGCTCCATCCATCATTTCTTGCCAATCAGGAAATGGCCATTCAAATTGAATCAGACTTCTTTTTAGGCGATCGCGGTGTTGTTGCCAGTGGGTGAGAGGATGATCAAGGGAATGGTGGTAAACTCGAAGAGTTGTAAAAACTGTCGCTCCATAGATTAAACCAGGGTTAGTAATTTCTAGAGCAACCTGATCATTTTCAATTAGTTTTCCGTCGTACCAAAACATATTAATAGTAAACTCAATCAACTAGAGGCACTGGTATAAAACCGTAGAGCAAATTGCCAAAAAAAGTGAGAAATCATTAATAAAAATAACGCTAATATCCCAGCACTCAAAAGCCAAGGAAGAGCGGTTTTTCCTAACAAAGCTTCTGCGGGAATCGTCGTTAAAAAAGCAACGGGAACGACTACGGTAAAAAACAAACGATAACTGGCGGGATAGGCGGCCATGGGATAGCGTCCTGCTTCGAGTAATCCCCGTAAAACTTCGGTGACATTATGAATTTTGACAAACCAAATACTGGTCGCACCTAAAATAAACCAAAGGCGATAGAGAATGATCATTCCTAATGCGATCGCCAAAAAACTGAGCAAATAATTAATCGGATTAATGGTTAACTTACTGGCGGCATAAAAAATAATTAATAACCCAAAAAAAAGATCGGGAATTCCCCAAGGCGAAAGGATTCTAGTCGATAACCAAAACTGGCTACTGATGGGTTTGAGTAAAATGAAATCTAGGGTTCCCTGCTGGACATATTCCACAATTCGATTCAAATTGGGGATTAGCAAGGTCGCAGAAAATCCTTGCAAAAGGGTAAACATTCCCAACACCACCAGAGCTTCTGTCCAACTCCATCCCTGAAAACTGTAGCCCGTTCGATAAAACAAAAATAAGCTAAAAATACTGCCCACCATGTTGGCCAAGCTACTGAGAGAGGCGATCGCGAAATTCAGGCGATATTCCAATTCCGCCGCGATCGCAGTTTGCCAGAATAACCCCAAAACTTTTCCGTAATAACGAAGCTGATTCACCAGGTCTAACCAACTGCGACTAATGGATTGGTGTTAACTGCTAGGGGAAACCCTAACGATTCCCGTTGAGCCAAATATAAATGGGCAACTTCTCGCGCTAAATTGCGAATTCTGCCAATATAACGAGTTCTTTCTGTGACCGCAATCACGCCTCTGGCATCCAATAAATTGAAAGAATGGGAACATTTGAGGACATACTCCAAACTAGGCAACACTAAACCTTTCTCAATTAATTGTTTCGCCTCCTGTTCATAGAGACTAAAAAGATTGAATAACATCTCAGGATTAGACGCTTCAAAATTATAGGTACATTGCTCAATCTCTCCCTGCCAGAAAATATCACCGTACTGGATTTTCTCATTCCATTGAATCTTCTTGATCGCATCCACATTTTGCAGATACATCGCCAATCGCTCTAAGCCGTAGGTAATTTCAATGGAAACAGGACGACAATCAATACCGCCACACTGCTGAAAATAGGTAAACTGCGTGACTTCCATGCCATCGAGCCAGACTTCCCAACCCACGCCCCAGGCTCCCAGGGTCGGCGATTCCCAATTATCTTCGACAAAACGAATATCATGATCTTCGGGATGAATGCCTAATACTCGGAGGGAATCTAAATAAATATCTTGTATATTGTCGGGGGATGGTTTAATTAAAACCTGGTATTGATAATAATGCTGGACTCGATTAGGATTTTCACCATAACGACCATCCGTCGGACGGCGACAGGGTTCTATGTAGGCGACAGACCAGGGTTCTGGGCCGATCGCACGCAAAAAAGTATGGGGACTCATGGTTCCCGCGCCTTTTTCTGTGTCAAAGGGTTGGGCAATCAAACAGCCCCGCTCTCCCCAAAATTCATGTAATTTAGCAATTACTGCCTGAAATGTCATTGTCATATCGTGAGTCTCTCTCCCAAATCAGTCTTTCCTATTGTCTCCTAGAATGTTTCCTTATGTTGGTTAATCTTGACTCAATTAGTCTCTGAATCCGTTTTTAAAGTAGTTCAATCCAGGTATGATAGGCTTAACGTTCTGGAACGATAATTCAAGAAAAAACAATAAAATTTAACTTTATGGCCGAATTTGATACGGGATTGCCCAGCATAAGGCAAGTCCAAGAACTGATCAAAGATCAAAAAAACGTTGAAGTAAAATTGATCACAAATGACCTAATCGTTGGTAAGATTCGCTGGCAAGACCCGCAGTCAATTTGTCTGATTGATCAATCGGATCAAAGCATTTTGATTTGGCGACAGTCCCTCGTCTTTATTAAGCCCCAATCATAAAATTTAGTGTTATTAATACCCAAAAAAGAACTAATAAAAGTGTTTTAGGGGTAAAATCACAAAAAACAGTCCTGTATTTTTTCTAAATATATAATAGATTAAGCAAATCAGACTAAGCAAAATGAGCATTCAAGACATTGTCCAGCAAGCATTAAGTGATGGTTTCCTGACACCCTCGATGGAGTCGGAGGTCGGGCGTATTTGTGAAAGTGCCTCGGAATTGTCCCTAGAAGAGTATATGGCGTTGGATCAATTAATGGGGTCACTCTTGAGCGGCGAGGTGTTGGCCATTCCCCATAAGCAATTTATTAACGTCATGGAAGAGTTGGTGGTGACGGAAGTGATTACCCAGGTGGCGGATCTACAAATGACTAAACAGCCCGATCTGGATATTTCTGATATTGCGGCCTATGCCCTGAACCGTCTTCCACCCCTCTATGCGACCTCCGAGGAAGGGGCCAGTTATCAACGCGATCGCGCCCAACAAGAATTACTCTCCTTTATTAGCAATCAAGTGAAAGAAGGTATTAACCGATTTATGGATCGTCCTAGCATCCCTGGACGCAATCCTTTGGATAATACGACCAACAAAGATGTTCTAGCACAAATTGCCGAACTCTTAAAAGCATTTGCTCCCGATTAGTCAAGTTCTTTTACAGGGGGAACGTTTAAATTTTTATGGGAAACTTTTTAGATTATAGTAACGTCATCATGCCCTATGTGAGGAGTCATTTACGTTGGTCAAGCCCATGAGTCAAGCCATTCAAGCATCATGGTTAGATGTTGAAGCAACTCAGCATCGAGCTTCTGTGTCCCTATCCCCCGATAAACTACCGAGTTTTGATCTAATCCTACGCTGTCAAGAAGGTTTACGCCCCGATAGCGCGGCCTTCGATGAACTACTGCGTCGTTATCAATCCCATGTTGATAAAATTTTGTATCACCTTGCTCCTGATTGGCAAGACAGGGCAGATTTAGCCCAGGAAGTCTGGATTCGGGTTTATCGTAATATTAACCGTCTCCATGAACCTGTCAAATTTCGGGGTTGGTTAAGCCGAATTGCGACGAATCTTTTTTACGACGAATTACGCAAACGTAAGCGAATCAGTCATCCGATTTCCTTGGATGCTCCCCGTCGTGTGGAAGATGGCGAAATTGATTGGGATATTGTTTCCGATTACCCCAGTCCCGACGATACCCTGGCGACAACTGAATTCTATGAACGCTTAAGAACTGCGATCGCCGATTTACCAGAGGCATTCCGCACCACCATTGTTCTCCGAGAAATTGACGGACTGGCTTATGAAGAAATTGCTGAAATGACGGGCGTTTCTTTAGGAACCGTAAAATCTCGGATTGCCAGAGCCAGAGCTAAATTGCAATCAATTTTACAGCAATATTTAGACTAAATCTAAACTATCGAGACTATTATAGGTAAATTAGGAGTGTTCGTTTTCGGGTGAGGAGTCTTGTTGCATTATCGAGGTTGAGCTTTATTCTCTCAGCCAATTATCTTCATCTCGCTCTACCGAGAGGTCATTATGAAGTCTGAGTACCAAAACCATTATGGTCAGTCTGAGGCCGAATCCCCATCTATGAACGAAGAATTTGAACGGTTTGAGTTGCTAAGTGCCTATTTAGATGGGGAAGTAACGGCGGAGGAACGCTATCAAGTTCAGGAATGGCTTGATAACGATCCTAAATTAAAACAAACCTACCTGAAACTTTTACGGTTACAGCAGAGCATTCCCCAAATTCCCACACCAAGTCCCTCTATTTCGACGGATCAGCTTTCAGCACGGGTGTTTCAGCAGATCAAGCGAGAAAATCGAATGCTACGCCTCTGGATCTGGGGGGGAGTGGTAACAGCTTCGGCGGGTTTTGTTGTCTTTTTTAATCTCTTTATGGGAACGAATAATATTTTTCAACCGAATAACCAGTCGGCTTCCTTGGAGATTGAGTCCGAGCCTTTGATGATTGCTCTCAATCAGCCTGTTTTGGATATTCCTTTAGGACAATAACTTCTATGTTTGG
>JBEIFD010000183.1:0-7127 GCA_040382535.1 Merismopediaceae cyanobacterium | reverse complement strand
TCAGGAGAATCCGTTGGTGCGATCGCGGCGGCAATTCCTCCCTGGGCCCAATCACTGGCTCCTGTTTTCAATTTATCCTTAGTCACCAAAGCAATTCGTAAAGAAGCGGGAAGACACAATGTTGCATAGAGACCTGCGGCTCCTGAACCAACTACCATCACATCAAACCGTTGTTCAGCCATTCCTACGCCCTAACTTGAAAAAAGTATTTTTCTAGCCTACTCTATGATTGTTCCTGATTGGTATGAACGACTAAAACCGAGCAAGAGGCATCTGCTACGACTTGACTACTGACAGAATCATTGAGAATTCGTTGGACTCCTTTTAATCCCCTCGTTCCCAGAATAATTAAATCTGTCTGATAAATATTCGCTAACCGCAAAATTTCCTCTACGGGTTCCCCCCCAATGATTTCGATCTCACTATGGGGTATGTGTTTTTGATAGCTCTCTAATTGTTTTTTTGCTTGCTTATACCGTTGTGAGGAAAACCGATGGGGGCGATCGGGATCGGGAAGATCCTCATTGTCGGGCGGAAAAATATGACATAACACTAATTTAGTTTTAGCGGATAGACGCAGAGAATCTAGGGCCTTTAATACTGAGTCCGAATCGGGGGAACAGTCCAAAGCGATCAGAATGGAATTTAGCACGGCAGTTCTTCTCTACGCTAGGTCTTAAATTCCCTAATTTTATCAATACTTTTCTTTCCCTCTTAACTTTGTCTTAATTTGTGATGATTATTCATGATGGAACGCGATCGCCTTTTTTCTGATTCTTTACTGACACAAATTCTCGAATCAGAAAGAATAAAGCTATGGCACGACCGCTATTTTCCCCAAACAACTCGTAAATCTAGGATAAAACCGACCAAAACATCTTCTCCTGATAGATTACGAGGATTATTTAATATTTCTACAGACTGTTGAGGACGATAACAAAAAGCTTGACGGTTTTCAGGATTAATTAACCAACCTAATCGCACTCCATTCTCTATATACTCCTCTAATTTCCTTTGTAGTACGGACAAATCATCACTAGGAGATTTCAACTCAATCACGAAATCAGGACAAATTGACGCAAGTTTACGACGTTGTTGAGTGGGAATGGCTTCCCAGCGAGATTTTTCAATCCAAGCGGCATCGGGCGATCGAATCGCTCCATTGGGTAGGGTAAATCCTGCCGAAGAATCAAAAGTTATACCCCGTTGCAACTTCCGATTCCATTGCCATAGTTGACCACTAATATCAGCGTTGTAATATCCAGTTTCACTACCAGACGGGGCCATGGCAATTAATTCTCCTTGGGCGGTACGTTCTAGACGTAAATCAGGATTACTACGGCAAAGTTGCTCAAAGGCTTGATCGGTGAGTTGTAAGTCAGGGCGCAGATCGAGGGTAATCATGATGCTAAAAATTTCCGACAAAATGATCTCGTGTCGGTTAAGGTCAATGACCTATCGTTATTTGAAAAATTTGGTTAGGAACTTTTGTCTAAGTTTTTCCTAAAAGACGATCCTAACCCAGAAGTTAACGAACCTCGGTTTCTAGTTGCTTCATCGGGACGAAACACTCCCCTGGTAAGAGGATTGGTTTTGGATTAAACATCAACTGGCCTCGGTGGCTATCACGGTGAATCGCAATTCCCAAAGGTCGCCGATTGGTTTTGGGATGAAGAACACAATAAGACCGATAGATCCGTCGTGCCATCCTCAGTAATTTGGGATCGAGAAGCATGGGAACCTCTGGGTAATTCTCTTGCATATCCGATTCGTCTAGGGCGTACACCAAATTTTTATCCTCCTCACAATTAAATTAAAAGTGTGTTCTTTTAATGGTTGGTTGATGTTCATGATACCGAATGGATCGTTAGACGCACAAACTTCTCTTTAGGATTCTAAAATTTGCAATAAAATGTCCCCCATTTGCCGACAACCGACTAATCGAGTACCAGGGGAAAAGATATCTCCCGTGCGATCGCCCTTTTCTAGCACCTGAGCAACGGCTTGTTCGATTTTATCGGCCGCCTGGGGTTGGTTTAAACCGTAACGTAACATCATGGCGGCACTTAAAACTTGGGCGAGGGGATTGGCCTTATCTTGTCCTGCAATATCAGGGGCAGAACCGTGAACAGGCTCAAATAAACCAGGCCCATCGGCTCCCAAACTCGCAGAGGGTAACATTCCGATACTGCCCGTCAACATAGAGGCTTCATCGGAAAGAATATCTCCAAAAAGATTGCCTGTCACGATGGTATCGAATTGTTTCGGCGCGCGGACTAATTGCATGGCGGCATTGTCCACATACAAATGGGATAGTTCCACGTCGGGATAGTTAGCACTCATTTCCACCACGCGATCGCGCCACAATTGAGAAACATCTAAGACATTAGCTTTATCAACAGAACAAAGCTGATGACGACGTTTGCGGGCAATTTCAAAGGCAACTTTGGCAATGCGATCGATTTCCGATTCCCGATAGGCCATGGTATTCACGCCCCGCTTTTCGCCTGTTTCCGTTTCAAAAATTCCCTTGGGTTGCCCAAAGTAAATTCCGCCTGTGAGTTCCCTAACGACCATAATATCCACCCCTTCCACCACTTCTCGCTTGAGACTAGAGGCATCCACTAATTGGGGGAAAACCGTTGCAGGGCGCAAATTAGCAAATAAACCCAATCCTTCTCGAATCGCTAATAATCCTGTTTCGGGGCGTTGCGATCGGGGTAAATTATCCCATTTGTATCCCCCGATCGCGGCCAACAGAACCGCGTCACTATTGCGGGCCATTGTCAGGGTTTCTTCGGGTAAGGGCTGACCCGTTGCCTCGATCGCCGCTCCACCGATCAGAGCTTCCTGAAAAATAAAATCTAGATTGAATTGCTTGCCAATGACTTTCAGCACATCGACGGCGATCGTCATAATTTCGGGGCCAATGCCGTCGCCAGGCAACAGAGTCAGGCGGTATTGTTGGTTCATGGGGTTGACTAGGAATACACAATCTCCCATTCTCCCATTGTGAGCCAGAAAAAGAAACCTCATTGATCAAACTCGTAGCGGAACCGTATATAAAACTTAATATTTTTACCATGAAACGAAAAGCCTGATTCAGTAAGGATTTCAGTAAATATGGCTTTTGTGAGAATACATTAAGTCTCATGTCATTAACGGAAAGCTCATTGGCAAACCGTTGATCGAAAATCACAAAAAACTGGAAATCTCGTTGCCTAAAATGTTTAAGATACGTGGACGCTGATCCTAGTGAACAAATCGTAAATCATTGACTTTTAACATTTTTTCCGATACCATATTTTTACTTTTTATTTTTCTGCCCAGATGTCTTGGCATTTCTAAATTTTTAAAATTATGAATGATTTGCCAACCATACAAGTTCCTTACTTATTAGTTGTTAACATTCAATGCTATCAAGATAAATCAGGCGATATTTATCTCGACCCTTTATGGTATAAAGATTTAAAAAAACACCTGGACTATTTAAAAAAGTTTACTCTGGCTTGTCCTTGTGTATATGAAAAACCACCCGAAGGTTTCATTAATTTAATGTCCGATTCCCTATTGTCTGAAATAACGATTGTTAATCTTCCTCAGCCTAAAAATTATCTCAATGCACTCTGGTTATTACCTACAACGCTGGTTAAACTCTGGAAAGCTATTCAGTCATCAACCATTGTCCATTGTGGAATAGCAGGATGGCCAGTTCCCTTGGGATGGTTCACGACCGCGATCGCCAAATTACAAGGGAAAAATTTATTAATCATTGTTGAATCAGCACCCTGGCGACTAAAACCAGGTATTGCTGCGAGTTTTCGTAATCGAATAGAGGCTATCATCTGGGAAAAGATAGGACGTTGGTGTTTGAATAGCAGTGATTTGGCTTTATTTACTCAACCCCAATATAAAGAAAGTTTATTAACTAATCGCAAAGATAAAGCCTATGTCACGCCTGCTTCTTGGATTGATGAAGAGATCATTCTTTCTGGAGAAAAAGCAAACGAAATTTGGAATGCAAAACTAACTAATCCAACTCATTTAAAATTAATTTTTGTAGGACGTTTAGTACGTGAAAAAGGACTCCTAGTTCTCTTGAAAGCAATGGAAATTTTAGAAGAAAGAGCAATCCCCGTTACCCTTGATATTTTGGGGGAAGGAGAGTTGTTAACAACTTGTCAGCAAGCCAGCAATACTCCCTCAGAAATAACAGAAATAAAAATTTTAGGAACAGTCTCTTATGGGGTAGAATTCTTTAACCTATTACAAAAGTATCACGCGATCGCGGTTCCTAGTTTATCAGACGAGCAACCGAGGATCGTTTATGACGGATACTCTCAAGCTATCCCCATACTTGCCAGTAAAACGGCTGGACTACAAGATGTTGTTCAAGATAACCTAACGGGAAAATTAGTTCATCCGAATGACGCGATCGCGTTAGCTGACTTATTAGAATCATCGTGGCATAATCTAGAACCACTAAAGGTAATGGGAATGCAATCTCTTCATACCGCTCGTGGAATGACCCATCAAAGAATGCACGAACAACGTTGGGAAATTTTAGATAAAGAATTCATTTTCAAGTAAACAAAAATAAGCGATAAATTTTATGATTAAATTAGAATCTTGTCCCGTCTGTAATACTTCAACGCTTGAAGAAAAATTAGTTTTTATCACGAATAAAACAATCACTAAACAAAGTTTTGAGTCTCGTTTAGTAGAATGCCCTAACTGTTCCCATGTTTTTTTAAATCCCCAACCTATTTGGCAAGAATTAGAACCGTTTTACACTGAAGGTTACACTTGTTACCAGAACGAGCAAGATGAATCTAGTCCTGAAAAATTGATCGAAAAAAAAGATTCTATTTTCTTTAATGCTGAAACTGGGGAATTTAGCAATATTCCTATCGTTGTTGGCGGTCGTTTTCTAGATGTCGGTTGTGGAACGGGTGATAATGTTACGACATTTTCACAATTTGGGATGGAGGCAGAAGGGGTTGAACCAAGTACTTTTGCCGCGAAAAAAGCCCAAGAGTTGGGTCGCAAGGTCTTTTGTGGCACTCTTCAAGAAGCTCATTATCCTGATAGCCAGTTTGATGTGGTCTCTATGACCCACGTACTTGAACACGTTCCTCAGCCTTTAGAGGTTCTTCAGGAATGTTATCGAATTCTCAAGCCTGATGGAATTTTAGTAATTGGTGTTCCCAACTTTGACTCACTCGTTTTTCGTATAGAAGGGACATTATGGGGCGGATTACAATTGCCGACTCATCTGCATCACTTTCGTTGTGGTTCATTAACGAAGGCGGCTAATGCTTGCGATTTTCAAGTAACTAAATTAATTACTGAATCTATTGTCCCTTTTGTAGAAGGTGAACTTGTGGGATGGATTCGTCGTAAATTTTTCATTCCTCAGACACTATTGCTGAAAACAAAACTAATATATCCTCTCGCTCAATATATAGCTGAACAAGGCAATAAAAAAGGAACAGGGGAAGCTATCGTTATTCATTTAAAAAAAGCATCTTAGTTTAGCTTGATTTGAGATTATGACGACAGAGACTTAAGTAATCGTTTTTATGGTTTAAACTTCAATAAATTATTACTTGTAATGATTTTTTATGTTTAATAACAACAAGATAATAGAATTAAGAGTACGATATTGTTTTTCCAGAATTTTGTATGTCTTCAATCATTTTTTTATTGTTTTTTCCTGCTTGCTTAGGTATTTTAGGTCAAGTCATTAGAACTCAAATATTTGATCATCGACTACTCGCTTTAGGATTATTGATTTTTGCGATTGATCAGGCAAAGATGGCCGTTCTTGACTTAAAAAATATTAAAAGTGCAAAGGAAGAAATTGAAGATATTCGACTTAGGTATTTTTATTACACTACAATCAGTACGATCGCGTTAGAGTTAATAGGTTTTTACGTCGCTTCGGTTCAACTCGGTTGGGGAATTATTTGGGTTTTAGCAAGTCAGGTTGGGTTTAATTTTTTTGCGAATATCCGTCTTCAACCGACTGAATCCATCATTATTCAGGAGAAACCCTTTTCTGAGAAGATAGCAGTTTTAATCGCCGATATTGTTGCGCTTATTTTAATTGGGTTTTGGATAAATGCGATCGCGCCTTTAACCATTGTTTTAACGCTCTGGACAATGGCGATCGCCTATGGTTGTATTAAATATTTTTTATCTTTGCAGGAAAAGAATCCGAAATTATCCTAATTTTAGAATTTATGCTCTTAATAAGATTTTAGTTAAACCATGATTTTGTCGGGCGAATTTTAGCCATAACCAGATATTAATGGTCAAACAACTCAGGGATAAACCCAAAAGAATAAAGGTAACGGGAGTAATAACGCCAATCACAAACCAAGTTGAAACATGAAATACCATGAAGGCGATCGCGCTCAGAGACAGCAGAACAGAAACGGTTAAGCTGATATCACGACGCTGAAAAATCACCAGCAGAATGGATTGTAGGGTTGTAATCAAAATTGCAGGAATCAGAAACGCGCAGATTGAAACACAATGGATTCGAGATATTTCAGAAAGAAAGTTTAAATCTATTAACATAATTTAATGATGAGGACTCGAAAATTGGAATTTTATCTTATGATTCATTATAACCCAGAAATTTCTGAATTAATTCTGAATAAAATCTAAAATAATTTCTGCTGTCTTCTGAGACTTTTCTAGATGGGGAACATGACCACAATCGGAAATCCAAATCAATTGATTATTCGGTAATAATTTTTCAAATTGAGTTGCGGCTTTTGTCCCTAAAATCGTATCTTTTTTTCCCCAAATAATTAAGCTGGATTGATACAAATCAGGTAAATTCTTTATAAAAGATCCATAGCCACCACTTTTGGTAAAAGAAATTAGAGATTCGCTCCATCCTGGACATTGGAGATGTAAACTAGCACAGGCTTCGGCATCATCGGTGACAAAATTTTTATCATAATAAGCTGCAATACTAACACTTTTTCTGACTTTTGGTAGGGCTAAAAAATTGGTTGCCCAACGGTCTAGGGGAGAAAACATTAATTTGCTGGCGAAGGGCTGACGAGCTAGGCCTGCGCTGTCGATTAAGACAAATTTTTCGACTAATTCGG
>JBEIFD010000182.1:0-7161 GCA_040382535.1 Merismopediaceae cyanobacterium | reverse complement strand
TATGGATTCATGAAATCCTTTCATAGCAAGCCTTTCGCCGTTATCTTTTCTAGTTTAGTGATTACTATGACCCATTTTCCACACAGTTAAGGGAAGAGCCATATTCATTGAGTGCTTCTTTCCATGATTCGTCATAGTTGGCAGTGATTGTTTTCATTAATGGGATTTAATTCATTGTTGAAGGTAGAATCGCGGTCTGTAACCAGTATTGATAAAAAATCGCGATCGCATTTGTAAATTTTTCACTACTTGTCAAAAGAAGCTCTCTGTTTAAAATCCTCCAAAGAATTTGCGGTCACTGCTAATTATAATAATTCATCCAAAACCGATACGTCTGAAACTTGCATTAACGCTTCTCCAACTTCCGAAAAAACGTCCCCAAATCGAATTTCCAAAACCCTTTTGACATCTTGGCGGGCTTTTTCTAGCGAGCCAATTTCTTTGCCGATTTCTTTACCAATTTCTTTGCCTCGTTCCATTCCTTTGAGTTCCATATTACTGAGTAATGGCATGGTTCTTGTCTCCTCTAGTTTTTGAATTTTAACGTTTAAACTTTCCTGTAAAGAATTCGGTAAAGTCATCATCCGATCAATAATTTGAAAGAGTTTAATAATTTGTTCTCTTTCCAAACCTCGATTATACAAACCGCGCACTAATGACCATTTCCATTCTTCCCTTTTTTCGGGATTCCCTGTGGTCGCTTTGGTTTTCAGATGGGCTATGACAATTATAGCAAAGGGGTTAGGATTGACGGCTAATTCTTCTTCCTGACTTTCATAATCTAGGAGTTTAATCATGGGAAATTTAAGAATAGACTCACATCCCCCAAAACTAAAGTGATAGGTATTCGGTCGCCAGTTCAGCCGCTCGTCTCCTAAAATAGCTAGACTAACGACGGGTTTTTCGTATAGGTCAAAGGCACGATAATTGTAAACGTACATCCGCTTGGCAAAATTCGCTTCATACTGACTCTGAACTTCTATATGGATTAAGATCCAAATTTCTTGTTCGTCTAACAGCCAGACTTGATAGAGTTTGTCAGCAATACATTTTTCGGTATCAGATGATGCGGTAATTTCTTGTAGTTCTTTGTCTAGGGCTTGGGGAATTTTTGTCCAGTCAATTTGTTGATAAATTATAGGAAAAAAGAAGTCTAGAAATGCGTCAAAATATTCATTGAGTGCTTCTTTCCATGATTCGTCATAGTTGGCGGTGATTGTGTTCATTAATGAGATTAACTGATGTTATTAATTCACTTTTGAAGGTAGAATTGAGGTCTGTAACCAATATTGATAAAAAATCGCGATCGCTTCTTTGAGTTTTGTTAATCCCATTGGTTTTATGAGATAACTATTGACCCCAAATTCGTAGCAGGTTTCAATATCTTTATGGCTAGAAGAAGTCGTTAATACCACAATGGGAATGGTTTTTAAGGATTTATCCTGTTTAACTTCCCGAATAACCTCCCTTCCATCGGTGCCTGGCAAATTCAAATCCAACAAGATAATAGACGGACGAGGAGAAAATTTGGGATCTTGATAGGAATTTTTTTGATAAAGATAATCTAGGGCATCTTCTCCATCACAGGCACGTTGAAAAGAGGAGTCGCTTTCTATTTCTCCCATGACTCGACAAAAGGCTTCAAAATCCTCATCGCTATCCTCTACTACTAAAATCAGATTTTTCATGAATCAATTATTAAATATTTTTTAATCTCTTGGATTTAATTTTACAATATTTCCGTTGGCAGGGTGAAATAAAAAGTACTACCTCTGCCGTAGGAAGATTCAATCCATATTGTCCCATGATGACGTTCGATGATTTTTTTGACAATAGTTAATCCTACGCCTGTTCCTCCTCCGTATTTATTGAGACCATGTAAGCGTTTAAAAATCCGAAAAATTGTATCTAAGTGTTTTTCCCGAATTCCAATGCCGTTATCGCGGACATAAAAGGTCAATAATTGAGTTTTAGAGGATTCTAAGGAATCAGATGTTGTTGAGTCTAAAAAGCCGATTTCTACCCATTTTTCGGATTGATTATTATATTTAAAGGCATTGCTAATCAGGTTGGTAAAAACTTCTTCTAATAAAACACGATCGCCGACAATTTTGGGTAGCGATCGCGGAATGCGAATTTCAATATTTTCTCCTCTATTACTGACGGTAAACAGTTCAGTAATAGCTTCAAGAGATTGATTCAAATTAAAAGATTGAAAACTTAATTCCTGACGACCTAGCCGAGAAAAATGTAATAAAGCATTAATCAAATCTTCCATACGTTTGGTCAATTTTATCAGAGTATGCAGTTTATCAACACCTTCTGCATTCAAGACTTCCGCATAATCTGCTAACAAAAAATTTGAATAATTATGAATACCGCGCAAGGGTTCTTTAAGATCATGGGATGCAATATAAGCAAAGGCATCAAGTTCGGTATTGCTACGTTCTAATTCCAGATTGATTTCCGCTAATTCATTGATCTTGCGCAACAAAATTCCCACGATCGCACTTCTAACTTCAATCGCTCCTTCAATTTCCCAGGGTTTCCAGGGTTGGGATTGTTGCTGAACCATTTCTTGCCACAATCCAAAGGATTTGCGGGGAGTTAAGCTTTCTGTTCCGTCTTCTTCTATCGTTTTTGCTTTATCAGGTTGGCCTGCCCAATTGACCGCTTGTAGGACTTCGGGACGGAACCAAAGAACATAATTTTTCTGAACTTTGGTAATAGAAAGGGCTAATAATCCACAAGCAACTTTTTTAAAGGCGATCGCGGCGGGATAAATTGTCGGTAATGAATGAGTAACAAATAAATCTTGTTCAAATCGATTTTCTAACCAGGCAATCAGTTCGGGCAAAGCTTCTTCAGGAGGAGTTTGGCCTATGCGAATCCAATTCTCTTCTGTATAGATAACAACGCCTGTGGCATTCACTAATTTTAAGAGTTTTTCTCGATCTTTGAGCAAAGCATCCCTGATATTTTCTGCTTTACCCAGGATATTAACTAACTGAGATTGAACAGACTTTAAAAATATTTTATAATCTAAATCTTCATTGGCCTCCTTAGAAGCAATTTCCAAAGACATCACCTGTCCTAAAAATTCACAAATATTTCGTATTTCGTAAGGAACAAAATAGGGAGACTGATGATGACAGGCAATCAATCCCCAGAGCTTTCCTTGTTTCATTAAAGAAATGGTTAAGGTTGCACAAACTCCCATATTTTGTAAATATTCAATATGAAGAGGAGAAACGCTCCGCAGAATACTTAAACTCAAGTCAAGCGGTTTTTGTTGCTCATTATCTAAGGCTAAAATCGTTACGGGTTGATAGTTTATTTGGGGAATTGAACGTAAAAGATTGAGCGTATAAAGGTATTTTGCCTGACGAGGAATATCGGAATCAGGATAATGTAATCCTAAATAGGACTCTAATTCTGCTAATTTATCCTCTGCTATAATATCTCCCGCTCCTGTTTGATCAAATCGATAAATCATCACCCGATCAAAACCCGTTAATTTTCTAATCTGTTGTACCATTGTCTGACATAATTCATTGAGAGTTGAGGCTCGTTGAATCTGTAATAGAATGCGTTTAGAAATTTGAGAAAATTGGATAAAATTCAGATCATTTTCACTTTCATTAGATTCTAATTCGAGAATAATATCATTTTCATCTAAGGAATGAATAATGCCATTAAATTTTTTTATGCCATTCTGTGCTTCAATGGATAGTTTCAAGGGATTAATTTGTTCAAAATCTCCCTCTAAGCAAGCGGCGATCGCCTCAATTTTATCAGTTGGTAATAGACAACTTAACGGTTGTCCCAACAGTTGCTCAGGTTCAATTCCCAAAAATTCTTGGGTATTCTGACTAATTTGGGTGATTTGCCACTCAAGGGGAGAAATGACCAATAGTAAACCATGCGGTTGAATTGCGCCTGGAATATGGATCGGTTCGCGATCGCAATTAGTTAAATTAAACGTTTCTGTTGTTACCGATTGATTGATAATCACCATAAAATACCTTTAAACAATTTATTTTCTATGATCGTTTTAATAAAATACTAGATTTCTAAGCTAAACATTAATAATCAGGACTTTTTTAAGCTCGGTTATCATCTTTTAATCCTCATGCCTTTGACAAAGTTTTTGGATAGTTTCGATTAATAACTTAAAACGGACGGGTTTAACCAAATATTCATCGAATCCTGCCGCAAAACATTTCTCTGCTTGATTGGGTAAAGCGAGGGCGGTGAGGGCAATGATGGGAATATAGGCGATCGCAGGGTCAGAGCGGATTAGAGTCGCTGCTTCTAGTCCATCCATTTCTGGCATTTGAATATCCATTAAAATCAGGTCGGGCTGATGAGTTTTCACCATGTCCAGTGCTTCTCTGCCATTATAAGCTAATAGTATCCGATAACCTTTATTACTCAAATAATCATCAAGGGTTTTTCTATTACCTTCATCATCGTCCGCAAGGAGAATCAAGGGAGAAACTGATAGCGGAGCATCGGTTACATTAGCTGAAATGGAGAGCGTTTCCAGAGTTTTAGGAACAAAATAGCTGGGCGATGGAGAATAGGGAAGACGGAGGGTAAAACAGCTACCTTCTCCCACCCGACTGGTCACAGAAACTCTGCCGCCATGTTTGCTGATAATCCGTTCTACTAAGACTAACCCCAAGCCCGTGCCAGCATATTGGCGATTGAGTTTGCTATCAATTTGGATAAAAGGTTGAAAAAGTTTATCGAGATCGCCTGGACTAATCCCAATTCCCGTATCCGTCACTGAAAATAAAATGTCTTTCTCTTCTAACTCAACGGACAAAATGACGTGTCCTCCAGAGGGAGTAAATTTAATGGCATTACTTAATAAATTAATCAGACATTGGCGGATGCGAAGTTCATCAACTTGAATTTGAGCAATGTTTTCGGCAATACAGGTTTGGAGTTCAATTTTTTTGGTGAAGGCCATTTGCCTAACAAAGATGGTGCTATTTTCACAAAGATTCTGAACAGAAGTTGAGGCTAAGTTGAGTTCTAATTTTCCTGCTTCAATTTTGGAAAAATCGAGGATGTCGGTGATTAGGGAGAGTAAATGCTCACCACTTTTTTCGATTAGTTTGATTGCTTTTTCTTGGCCAGGGTTAATTTCGCCAAAGGTGTTATTTTGGAGTACTTCGGACATTCCTAAAATGGCGGTGAGGGGTGTCCGTAGTTCGTGACTCATGTTGGCTAAAAATTCATCCTTGAGGCGAGTGGCACGGGCTAGGGATTGATTGGTCTGAGTCAATTTTTTTTGCTCTTGTTGCAATTGCTCAAATAAATCTGCCTGTTGGATGGCGATCGCGAGTTGACCCGCAATTTGTTGGATCAAATCAATTTCATCAGGTTGCCAAATACGGGGAGCCGCACAGGCATGGATGCAGAGTAAACCCCATAGTTGTTCCCCAAGTAGTAGGGGCATGATTAAATTGGCACGAATTTGGAATTGAGTCAGAACCTCCTTATGACAATCTTGTAAATCACTCTTAAGAACATCATTAACTGCTTGGAAATATCCCTCAGCATAGCGTTGGGAATAATCTTCGCCAAAGCAGTGATCATGAACCCGAATGGCTAACACGGAAGAAAATCCTTCTTGCAGAGACTCGGCTACAAATTCTCCATCATCATAACCAGAGTCGGGATAGAACCGAAAAATGCCGACGCGATCGCTGTGGATAAATTGACGGATTTCCTGGCAAGCCGTGTCAAAAATGGTCTGGAGGTCGAGGGTTTCTCGGATGTGTTGGGTAATTTGTCGCAGTAGGGTTTCTTTCTCGATTTGCTGATGGATGGTTCGTTCTGCTTGTTTTTGTTCCGTAATATCAAAATTAACGCCGATTAGGGACAGAGGATTACCCCGCTCATCTCGCATTACCAGACCATAACTTTTTAGAAAATGAATACTGCCATCGGGGTGAATCACTCGAAATTCCGTATTATATTCGGCTTCTCCTACCAATACTTGTTGAGTTAAGGTCGCTATCGGCTGGCGGTCATCAGGATGGAGGCTATTAGTCCAGGTTTCAAACTGCACCGTCGTTCCCAAGGGAATATCATACAGTTCATACATCCGTTCATCCCAGGTCAAAGTTTTATGAGTAATATCCCATTCCCAAGAACCGATCGCTCCTGAATTGAGGGCGATTTTCAGGCGATCAGTTAGCTCTACGAGTTTTTGTCTGTTTTCTACCCGCTCTGTAATATCTTGAAAAGTTCCTAATATCCCAATGACATTACCCTCTAAATCTCGTAGCGGAATTTTATGGGTCTCACTCCATCGTGTTTCTCCTGTGGGTAGAGTGATAGTTTCCTCAATGCCCACGAGAGAAATACCCGATGTCATTACCTGTTGATCATCTAATAAATAGCTCTGGGCCTCGGCTTCGGTGTAGGAAAAATCAAAATTCGTTTTGCCAACGACGGCTTCTGGCGAATCTAGCTCGGAGATTCGGGCAAAGAATTGATTACAACCCAGCAGGACGGATTCACGATCTTTCCAAAATATGGCTAGGGGGAAAGAATCCAGGACAGTTTGCAGAAATTTTTGAGATTCTAAAAGTGCCTTGTCTGATTGTTTGCGATCGCTAATATCCTGCACACTAGACCAGATAAGCGTTTCTCCATTCTGTTCAACAAGTAATCCTGTCAAAGAAACCGCGATGAGATGTCCATCGGCATGGATATATTCCTTTTCGTAGGGGCCATAGTGTCCTGTTTCCTGTAGCTGTCGGAGTTGTTCTGCTTCCTGTTCTGCGTATTTGATGGGAGTAATATCCCAATAGGTGAGTGCGAGGGTTTCTTCTATGCTACGTCCTAGTATTTGGGCATAGACTGGGTTGACATAAACTAACTGTCCATCCATACGGCAACTCGCGAGACCGATGGGAAATTCTGTAATTAATTGACGATTAAATTGTTCACTTTCTCTCAATGCAATTTCGATTTGCTTGCGATCGCTGATATCTTTAGCAATACCACAGGCCCGTGTTACCTCACCTGTGTCTGTTTTAACGACAGGGCGAACGCATCTTATGCGAGCAAAACCTTAAGGAGATAGTCCTCGTCCCAACCAGCGCGTAGCCGTTTATTCTTAATACCGAGTTTAAGAGT
>JBEIFD010000181.1:0-7163 GCA_040382535.1 Merismopediaceae cyanobacterium | reverse complement strand
TAATCAGATATAAGATTAATCTGATTTTTGAGTGAATCTAATTAAATATGAGACTTTACTCTGTTATTTTGTTATTTGCTTAAGTTATCACCCAAAAATCGATATTTTTCTCTACTTACAGCACTTTGCATGATCAGTTCATACAGATAAAAATCGAAAAGACTGACTCAGTAATGCTTGTAGAAAAAAACTGTATGGGAAGATCTCGATAAGTGTTGTATTATTTTGATGCTCTCTGAAATTAAATCCCTCGCCGAAACCCTTGCTCCCCGACTAATTGAAATTCGTCGCCATTTCCATGCCCATCCCGAATTAAGCGGGCAGGAACAACAAACCGCGGCCTACGTGGCAGGGGTTTTATCTTCTTCGGGACTCCATGTGCAAGAATCGGTGGGAAAAACGGGAATCGTGGGAGAATTGAAGGGAAAAGGCGAAGATTCGCGTTTATTGGCCATTCGTACCGATATGGATGCTTTACCGATCCAAGAGCGAACTGACTTAGCGTTTGCGTCCCATTGCCCAGGAGTCATGCACGCTTGCGGCCATGATATTCATACAACGGTGGGATTGGGGACAGCGATGGTGTTGTCTCAATTATCGGAAAAATTGCCTGGAAATCTGCGTTTTTTGTTTCAACCCGCCGAGGAAATTGCCCAGGGAGCCAGTTGGATGGTTCAGGATGGAGTGATGCGGGATGTGAATGCGATTTTCGGGTTGCACGTTTTTCCTTCTATTCCTGCTCGGACGGTGGGGATTCGCTACGGAGCGTTGACAGCGGCGGCGGATGATTTGGAAATTTTTATTCAGGGAGAATCGGGGCATGGTGCTAGACCCCACGAAGCGATCGATGCGATTTGGATTGCGTCCCAGGTGATTACCAGTCTGCAACAGGCCATTAGTCGCACCCAAAATCCTCTCCGTCCCATTGTTTTATCCATTGGACAAATTAGTGGGGGTCGTGCGCCCAATGTGATTGCGGATCAGGTACGCATGGCGGGAACGGTGCGATCGCTCCATCCTGATACCCATGCCAACCTACCCGAATGGATTGAAGGGATTGTGGCTAATATTTGCCAGACCTACGGAGCGAAATACGAAATGAATTATCGTCGGGGTGTGCCTTCAGTACAAAATGATTTGTATTTAACTAAGTTAGTAGAAGATTCCTGTCGAGCGGCTTGGGGAAATGAGCAAGTCCAATTAATTGCAGAAGCTTCTCTGGGGGCGGAGGATTTTTCTCTTTATTTGGAACACGCCCCTGGAACCATGTTTCGCTTAGGAGTGGGTTTTAAGGATCGACCGAATCATCCTTTGCACCATCCTCAATTTGAAGCAGATGAAGCGGCGATCGCCACAGGAGTCGTCACCTTGGCCTATTCGGCCTATCAATACTGGCAACACCCTCCTCATGCGTGATCAACTTAAACCTATTTAAAATTACAGAAGAGCGAGTTTTAAAAAAGTTTTTAGGGGATTGTAGGGGCGCAAGGCTTGCGCCCAAAAGTAGCAGATACCATTAATCTAGGAGAGCTAAAAAACAGAAATTAGAGATTGATTGAAATCTAGAGAAATTACCTAGAATTACCCTATTTTGCAAACAATACAGCTTTTTAATAATCCCAAATAATCTAATTTGTTGTGATAAACTGGCTGTATTCCGTCAGTAAAGCCACGCTATTTCGCAAAAATCGAGGAGTCAGCCCCCATGAAAAAGTCCTTTACGATATTTCTACTCAGTCTAGCCGCGATCGCCTTAGGAGAAGGATTAAAGCCCAATGCAGCCCAGGCGGGTGAAACCTGTAACTATATCAACAACAGTCTTTTCATGGCCCAAGCTCATCTGAATCAAGATAATGTGTGGGTGGCAGAAGGTTGGTGGAGAATAGACCCAGGCGATTGCGTGGTTTATTCCGATAACACCAGCACCTTTTTCAAAATTCAAGAAGATGTGACCCCTCCCCGTCCCACAACGCCCCAAGCCGTTGCCACTGAACTGTGTGTTGTTCATGATCGTTTTATCGTTTATCAAGCGAATAACCCAGGAGCTTGTGACAGTCAAAATGGTCAAATGATGACCTTCTTGGGTTTAGGTAATCAAAGAGAAATCTTAAAAGAAACCAATTAGAAGTATTGATCCTCGTCTCTGGAAGCACAATCAATATGGCATTAACTCGCATGGAAAATGGATTTTTACCGCGTTTTTTGGTCACCTGGCTGATTACGGCGGTTTCACTGTTGGCAACAGCTTATATTATTCCTGGCATTAGTGTGGCTAGTTTTACTGCCGCCGCGATCGCAGCGATCGTTCTGGGTTTTGTGAATGCGATCGTCCGACCGATTATTTTATTATTAACCCTACCTTTAACGATTCTGACCCTGGGATTATTTTTATTAGTTGTTAATGCGATTTCCCTTTCTTTGGTTGCCTATTTCACGTCTGGCTTTACCATTAATACGTTTTGGGATGCAATGTTTGGTTCGTTAATTTTATCCTTTGTTTCTAGTGTATTAAATCATCTTTTTGGAGTTGCAGAATCCTAATAAATAACAAATAAATGGGGTTTGGGCGTAAGCCTTACGCCCCTACAGGAAAATCAAAAAAATGTTTTAGTTAATTTTTTAAAATCATGGTGAGGTTCTGAATTTTGGGTAAAAAGATTCGATTGGGGATTTTAGGGTTTGTCATACTCTCAGGATTAGTCGCATTTCTTACGCTTTTATTGACACCAAAACCAAGTGTTGCTCAAATTTCTGATTATCAGATATCTCAGAAATTAGCGGTCAATCAGTCAAGTTATTACCCCGTTCAACAAACCCTAAATCCCCAATATTATCGACCGATAGACCAGTGGATTGGTCGTCTGATTTTACCGAAAACTGAAGAACATCAAGCTAATGCAAATCAAGACCGAGATTGGGCGTGGTTAGAAATTTATCAAACACCGTCAGAGCAAAAAGAGTTGGTCGGAAAAAAAGTTCGTTTAGCTTGGCAACAGTCACCTCTATTAGATCGATATTTAAACCTAGTAACGACGGATATTCAATTTACAGAAGCCGCAAAAGAAAGTGAAAAACAAGGAAATTTGCTGCCGCGTCGGTTGAATGGTCGCCTCAAGGTTGGGCCGTTACAGGCTTTAGCAGGAGCCAGACCCGTAGATGATGTTTTAGTCAGTTTTCCCCAAGCTCAAATTGTCTCGAATCCTGAGCAGACGGTGATTAGGGTTGAAAAAATGCCCCAGATGGTGACGGGTCGTTCTGTCGCTCTCGTCCGCATTTTAGGAGAAGCCAAAGCGAAATCTGGTAGGGATATTCCTCCCCAATGTCCTGGATCTTCTCCTTGTCCCAGTGAATTAACGCGGGTTCAACACTACAATCCCAAATCAGGTCAATTTGACGGTCTAGAAGAAATTATTCGCATTCCCCAACAACCTTTAGTATCAGGCGATCGCTTTATTTCTACCCCCCGTCAATTAGCCGATTCTCCCGAAGGTAAGGCGGGTTGGTATCTCTATGGGGCGCAGGGACAAGATGGTTTATTTACGGTGCAATCGATTCAGCCGCGATCGCTGTTTCAACTGAATCCAAGTGAAATCGTCTTTGGCAAATCAGCAGGTTCGGACTATATTCATTCAGGCAATTGGCGCAATACCCCTGAGCGCAGAGGTACAGCCCAACGGGTGTTAGTTGATCCCCGCAGTGATTCCCCCGAAGTTGCGCTGAAATTGTGGAAAGAAGGCGATCGCGGTTTAGGTATCCATTTATTTGGCGGAATTGGCGGAGAAAAGGGCGAAACTATCACGGGCGGAACGGTGACAGGGCATTTTTCCTATTTCTTTCCTACGGTCGTTCGCGATCGCTTTACCAACGAATTGCAATGGGATATTACCTACTATCAAGTCTATGCCCACAATCCCCAGGGCATTTTATCAGGAAGCCAAAGTTGGGAAAATTATCTAGGCAATTTACAACGGGGCTGGCTCAATTCCCGTCCTGTTTCCAATGTGATCATGAAGTTGGATGTGCTAGATGATTACAATTTAGGCGGGATTAAGCTCTCTCCTCTGGCGGAATTGCAACGTCAATTAGAAATAATGATGGCCCGCTATCGGACGGGAGACGGGACAGGCAGTGCCAGTGTAACTCCCGCCGCTTCCTGTGTGCAGGATTCTAATCAAGCTCTCTACATTACAATTGAAGTTCTCAAAGCCCGTATCTCCGAAGATTCTGCCATAACTGATTGGTTAACCAAAAATCCCAACGATCCCCAATCTCAACGCTTTCAACGGTTAGTTCAACTCGGCGATCGCTTGACGGAAATTTTAGTCCCGAAAGGGGTCATTCGATCCGACTGGAAAAAGAACGCTCAAACCCTTGCCATTATGAGGGAAGAGCAAAAGTACTCCTTTGTGCAAAAAGATACTCTAGCTAATACCTTATTAAGTTGGCAGTCCATGTTGCCTCGTGTCAGTCATGATCTGATTAGTAATGCTTTTTTAGAAGAAGGAGCGAGTCTGTGGTTTTTACGGACTAATCAAGTCGGGGGAAAGATGCTAGAGATTTTGCCCCTGGCTCCGACGAATTTATTTGGAGAAATTCCCTTTATTTCTTCGACTTTGCGTCACATTTTAGCGGCGTTGATCTTTTTACCGAATACTCAAGATTGGATCATTACTTTTGGTTTATTAATAATCTATGCCGCGATCGCGATTCCAGTGGGTTTAAAGTTCAATTTTTTATCAGGATGGCAACCCCAATTCCTCAATCCTATCCAACTGTTAATTACCTTAGTTGCCTTGTTTGTGAAACCTGCTTTTTGGGAAGAATTAATCTTTCGAGTGATTTTGTTGCCCTATCCCGATGGCTCTGTTTCCTTTGGTCTTCAATTTATATTGGTTTTGCTGAATATCATCTTATTTGTGGGTTATCATCCCCTGAATGCTCTAATTTTCTATAAAGTAGGGAATCCCACCTTTTTTAATCCTGTCTTTCTCGGTTTAACAGGTTTATTGGGCCTCACCTGCGCGATCGCCTATTTATTGACAGGTTCAATCTGGACAATTGCGGTATTACATTGGATTGTCGTGGTGATTTGGCTTTTGGGTTTCAATGGGATATCGAGATTAAACCATTCTCGACTAAGCTAAGAAATAGAAAAAACAACTGTGATTTTCCTGTTAAACATCCGTAAACAGTCGTTTTTTGAGGTCTTCTATTCACAATTGATTAAATATTGGTTCCTAGCCAATGCTCTAAATCATCGACCGTCATAAACTCCAATAAAGCTTCTCCTAAAGCTTCCAATTTGTCAACCTTTAATGCGCGAATCTGATTTTCTAATCTGTTATCAATTACCCCGAATTTTCGGCGTAGTTGACGAATGACTAATCCTTCAATCCCCTGTTCAATGCCTTGTTCAATGCCTCGTTCAATACCTTGACGCATCCAACTGGTCGTAATTTGCATCACATCCTCCTGTTCAGTTTGAGTAAACTCACGAATCTCTGATTGAAATTGTAACTCTTCTGCTTGATTTAGAGTCAAATAGGTATCCACAAACCCAGAAATTAGTTGCATTCGGGCAGGATCTAGCTTAAGGGTTACGAGTAATCGCAAACATTCCGCTTTAACCTTCGGTCGATCCAGCTTGTCAATCCTCATTTTAGCCATTAACGCGGAAGCAACGGGATTATTTTGATTGAGAAAATCTCGCCAGTTCAAACGATTTAATTGGATGACTTGATAATTAAATTCCAAAACTTTGAAATCAGGAAACGAGACTTCATATTGATTAATTGCTGCTTTTTGAGGACTATCGTAGGAAAAAATGACAATGGGATAAATGGAGAATTAAAAATTAGGATCATGGAATTTGCTCCACAATCCTAATTTCGTTTTATGCAATTTTAGAGCATTGATTATGATCGCCGAGTGGTGGGAGATTCATACATCACAGGAGAACCCTGTTCAGAAACAAAATGGCAGGCCCAATAGGAATTGATAAAACTTTTCAAAATTGGTTCATTAGAAGAGCGATAATAATCCCCTAAAATTGGCTTGATAGCTTCAGTTGCGGTTTTTAGGTGATAATGGGGCATATTTAAAAAGATATGATGGGCAACGTGGGTTCCAATGTTGTGGTGAATAGGGTTAATGAAGCCATAGTCGCGGTCAATGGTGGATAAGGCTCCTTTGAGGAAATACCAGTCATCGTTGCGATACCAGGGAATATCAGGTTCGGAATGGTGTAAAAAGGTCACTAAATCGAGCCAAATCACGAAAATAAGGTAGGGAACCACATAAAACTTGATTAGGAATAACCAACCAAACTGATAGGTTAAAAATCCTAAAAAGCCAACCATTGCGAGCCAGAGCGTGGTGCTGGTGATTACGTCCCATTTTTCGGAAGGACGGAAGATAGGGCTACTGGGTAAAAAATGTGAGCCTTCCCGATTCGGCGATCGCTTGAAAAGATAAAGGGGATAGGAGATGAGGGGAATATAAAAACGAAAGAGTTTTTCGTACCAATTCATTCCGTTGTAGGTATCTTCGAGGATGGGATACCAACTTTCATCGGTGTCAACGTTGCCCGTGTTGGCGTGATGGGTGCGGTGACTGATGCGCCAGCCGTGATAGGGAACGAGGATGGGAATATGGGAAAGATGCCCGATCAGATTGTTCAGCCATTTGATTTTGGAGAAAGAACCGTGACCGCAATCGTGGCCGACAACGAATAATGACCAAAAGAGGGTTCCTTGCATCAACCAAAAAATGGGATAAAAGAACCAAGAGTCTAAATAAGCGGCGATCGCGTAGAGGGCGGCGATCAGACCAATATCCAAGAAAAAATAGGCTAAAGATTTAAAAACAGAAGGTTCAAAGCACTCAGCAGGGATAGCGGTCTTGATGTCTTGGAGGGTGAAGGGTAGCTCGGTTTGGCGAGTCGCAGAAGGAGACGTAATCTGATCGGGACGAGTGTTTAACTGCACAAATATACCAACGGGTTGAGATAGGTTGAAAACTGTAAAATTAACAATGTCCTAGATTGTAACCTTTTGTGACGATTTATTAACGTTGATTTAAACTTATTTGTGAATCTTTCTTCACAGGTCTGAAATTTTTTTTGCCAAATCGACTCTAAATACTTGCTTGGGGACAAAATCCTG
>JBEIFD010000180.1:0-7225 GCA_040382535.1 Merismopediaceae cyanobacterium | reverse complement strand
GCTTCATCCAATTCTGGTATCTGCTCAAAGCAACTCTTTCTCCCTCCCCCTTTCTCTCGAATAGCTTTGTCGTTAAATTTCTTCACTTCTCTAGTTTCTAGCTCACTCTTGCCTTCTGTTATTGTATTTCGGTGACATCCAAATAATTCTGATATATATTTTATTCCGCCATGCCCCAGCTTTTTAGCTTCAATGGCTGCGTATCTTCGTTTATCTTTCTCGCTCAGTGAATTGTAAAATTTCACCATCTCTGATTCGTTTTCTTTTGAGTAGCACATTATCTTGTCTCTTAACTTTTTATCATTCAGTTTATCTTACTATTTGCCTATCTTATTTATTTTTCATTCCATGCTGAAGACGATGGCGATGATCGCGAAGACAAATAATTGTTAAATGTGATCGCGTTTAGATGATTCAAAAATAAGTGATCATTAAGAAATTATGAAAAAATGGACGATCGCATCATCAATTATCAACTGAAACGCGATCGCCTTTTAACTCTTTGTTATTCTCCCGTAATCGATAAACCCTCTACCCAAATACGAGGACAAACCCCCCTGGGAGTCACTTCTACCTCTGGTTCAACGTAAATAATGGATTTGAGTAACTCTAGATAATCCCCCGCCACTGTCACAGAATCCACACTGACGCGATCGCCTTTATTGATAATCCAACCATCAAAGGGAAGTGAAAAAGAACCTTCAAGAGAATTCACTCCTGCATGGAGAGCTTGTAATTTATCAATAAGAATGACATTTTCTGCTGTTTCTAATTGATAGGTTTGATCTGGATCTTGGTCTGAGAATACATGATAAAAATGAGAACCAACTGTTACTTTTGCTCCAATATTAGCGTTGCCAGTGGGTTGGGTATTAAAGCGTTTTGCCGTTCCTGCACTGTGGAGCAACCCCGTTAAAACCCCATTATTAATTAGATCCACACGGCGAGTCGGAGTCCCTTCACCATCAAAAGTTTCTCCTGCAATATTGCCTGGATGTAAGGCATCATCTACCACAGAAAGTAAGGGAGACGCAATTTGAGTTCCCACTGTTTCAGGAGTCGCCAAGCTTTGTTTATCTAAAATACTTTGAGCATTAAAAATATTAGAAAAAGCACCTAATAAACTCAAAAAAGCCGTCGGCGAAAAGACAACGCGATATTTTCCCGTTGGAATAGGCGCATAATCTAAATAACTGATCGTTTTTTCCGTCACTTCCTGAAGACAACCCTCAATATCAAGAGTATCCAGACTGCGACTAATCTTCATTTCTCCCGCACTACGGGGCTTTTTGCCTTCCTGCTCTGCTCGACTATAGAGATAAATGGCGGCATAGGAACGGGCTTCCTGGCGTTTTGAACCCTCACTATTGAGATAAAAGCGTTCAGAAGTCTGCTGAGAAAGTCCATTGTAGGGAACGCCTGTAATCGCTGGATGGGCGGCTAATAAGGTTTTTTCCGCATCAATTAGCTTTTCAACCAATGTTGCGATCGGCACAGCGACCGCAGTTTGATCACCGAGATCCACGATGGGAGCGTTGGCTTCAGGGCTAAATTCAGGAATATTTTCCGTAATGCCAAAATGACTGGCTTCCGATGCCGTTTCTAGGGCTAATTTAATCCCGTTGGCATCTAAATCGGTCGTGCTGGTGACACCGATCATATTTTTCTCATTCCAAACTCGAACAATCACACTGGAGCGATTGGACGCTTGGACTTGTTTTGGTTCTCCAAAGGCAACTTCGGCTTCGGTTTCATCGACGGAAGAACCGTAAATATCGTATTGATGAATGCCTAATTCTTTGGCACTGGTTTGGGCGTATTGAGCAAGTTCTTGGACGTTTAACATTGTGAATTTTTGCTTGATTTTTGTAGCGTAATTGTGATTAATACAAAAACATTAATTTAGGGTAGGGGCTTGGTATCCAAGTCCTATCTTGGGGAGTATCTTTTGTAATCTGGACAGGCTAGAAGCCTATCCCACAGAAGAAATTAGATGCTCCCTTATCTTGTCTGGATTTGGAAAACCCCTACGGAATTTTTGTCATGTTTTGAGAGAAGTTTAGGGAATAAAAATGTAAATTCTAGCGACCACCAACGGTGATCGAATCCACTTTTAAATGGGGTTGACCAACGGTGACATAAATACTGCCACTAACAGAACCACAAAATCCTGCCGCTAACCCTAAATCCTGGGAAGACATGGAAATTTTGTTCATAATATCCGTTGCTGTCCCGATCAAGGTCGCGCCTTTAAGAGGTTTAGTAATTTGGCCATTTTCGATTAAATAAGCTTCGGAAACAGAGAAGTTAAATTCTCCCGTTGCACCGACACTACCACCGCCCATTTGTTTACAATAAATACCTTTATCGACGGAATTAAATAAATCGTCCATCGAATAATTACCTGGCGCAATGTAGGTATTTCGCATCCGAGAAGCCGCAGCGTAGGCATAGCTCTGACGACGACCGCTACCTGTGCGGGGATGACCCGTTCTCATGAACCCAGTGCGATCGCTGATAAAGTTTTTGAGAATACCGTTTTCAATAAGTAAAGTGCGTTGAGCGGGCATTCCTTCATCATCCATATCAATGGTTCCAAAGGCGTTTTCCGATAAACCCTCATCCCAAGCCGTTAAGTTTTCGTGGGCAATTTTTTCACCTTTTTTATCCATAAAAGGCGTGGTTTTATGCTCAATTTGGGTGGTTTCTAATAAATGTCCACAGGCTTCATGGAAAATCACCCCACCAAATTCATTGGCCATGATAATCGGATAATTCCCCGACTCCACATAATCGGCATAGAGCATTTTCCCCGCTGATTCTGCCACCTCGTTTGATACTTTTTCGTAATCCCAATGGCGTAAATAATTTGGATCACTGGTATTACCCGATCGCTTGCCAATGGAAGCCCGATTTGCACCATCGGCACAGAGCAGAGAATAACCGACGGATTGGGTCAGGCGAATGTCTCTAGCAAAGGTTCCATCACTGGCAGCAACCAACACTTCTTGCCAATCCCGAAAATAAACTGCGCGACGAGATTGGGCATGATTCGCTTTTTTATTGAGATAATCATTGGCTTTGAGCAAAACTTCACTCATTTCCTGCATAGAACTACAGTTTTTTAACCAATCTTCCTTTCCCTTGGCGGTGGCGTAGTCCCGAAACATTTCTAGGTTGATTTCAGGAATATGGGAGAGGGGAGACGGTAAATTTAAACCCAAAATAGATAGGGCTTTTTCGAGGGCATTTTTTAACCCAGTAAAGGATAAATCGTTGGTACTGACATAGCAATCACCTTTACCCCGAAAGACACGTACACCGCAACCTGTCGATAAACGGGGAGAAAGACTGGTAATCGCATCTTCTTCGGCTAAACAACTAATATAATTAACTTTTTCTAGGAAAAATTCGACAAAATCTGCCCCAGATGCCCGTCCTAATCCCAAAAGGGTCGAGAGGGAGGCTTGCCAACTTAGATCAAAGCGATCGCGATTGGAAGTATAGTCAAGGGTCGGTAATTCTTTAGAAATCAGTAGGGTCGGGGACATAGAGAGCTTCCAATAAACCAATGATAGGGGCTGTATTGGCTAGTCTAACGCAAGCGAGTTAGGGCTTCAAATTTTCCACTCAAAAACGCGATCGCCTTTCTCAGAAAAATAAGATTAAACAACAAGCAGAGAAACGTACCACTCGCTCTTGGGAGGTTTCCATTCGTAATTCTGTGCAACAAATTCAACGCTCAAACAAACGACGCAAAGCAAAGGGCAACTACCTCACCTCAGAAGAATTGCAGGAGACTTTGATCGATGCCTATCAATTCGCATTAGATGGGGCGGCACTAGAGGCGTTTGAAGGTCGTTATGAAGCAGAAGAACTTGATAAGATGATTAAAAAAATACCATTATCGATCAGACAATGCAGTTAATTTTGGCTTAGGCTTGAGCATCGCTGGAGAAATGCCCCCACCGTCATCTTGATTAATTGCTATCCTTAGAGATAACGGAGAATTAATCACCAGAGGAGGAGTCGAGGGAATCAGAGAATCGACAGCGATCGCAATAGTGACCAGTCTATTAGCGATTTTTGCATCGCACTTTCTGCTATGCTGGACAATTTTCAAGAAAGCAATTCAAGAGTTGTTTTGAGCAATCAATACCTTGTTAAATCCTTCTAGCAATCCATCCTATTGTCGTACTTATTTTAATTTAAAATCATGAGTCAACCTAAAAGTTCACTTTCCCAAGAAATTAAAAAACAAGTCAGCATTTTAGGCAGTTTTGTCGCAATTTTTTGGATTCTAGAAATCCTAGACCAGTTTGTTTTTCACCATACGTTAGATAGCTACGGCATTCGTCCCCACTCCTTGATTGGACTTAGAGGAATTTTATTTGCTCCTTTTTTGCACGGTGGTTTTGGTCATTTGATTGCGAATACTATTCCTTTTTTAATTTTAGGCTGGTTAGTCATGATTCAGGAAACCAGTGATTTCTGGATTGTTACCATAATCACAATGATCATAGGTGGTGTCGGAACTTGGATGTTGGGTGCGCCCAATAGTGTTCATATTGGTGCAAGTAGTCTAATTTTTGGCTATTTAGGTTTTTTATTATTGCGGGGATATTTTCAGAAAAATATCGCTTCTATTTTACTTTCTTTAGTCGTCGGCTTTCTCTACGGTGGCTTGATTTGGGGAGTATTCCCAACGCAACCAGGGGTTTCTTGGCAAGGACATTTATTTGGCTTTTTAGGTGGGGTTTTATCAGCGAAATTAATTGCGAAAGAAAAACATTTTTATTCATGAATTATGTTCAATATCTCCGCGATCGCGTTCTGCCTTTAAAAGTTGTCCAACTCTTTATTCAGACTGCGATCAAATGGCAAAAAGATGAATGCTTAGAAATGGGGGCGGCCTTAGCTTATTATGCCCTATTTTCTTTGTTTCCAATTTGTTTAGTTGTATTAAGTATATTGGGATTCTTATTAGGGCCAAATACGGATATTTACGCCCAATTACTAACCGTTGCTAAAAACATATTACCTACCGAGCCGTACAATATAGTGAAAGACACCTTGCTAAACTTAAACCAGAGCAGTGTAGGAGCAGGCTTAGTCGGTTTTTTCTTATTATTTTTAACAGCGAGTAAAATTTTTGAAGCACTCAATCGCTCTGTCGATAAAATTTGGGGAATCCATAGCAATGTCGAAACCGAAAAAAAACTTAAACATAAGGTTTTGGATTTTTTAAAAGATAAAATATTAGCATTTTTTCTGGTTTTGGGTACAGTTTTAGTATTGTTAATCTCGATGCTTTCTAATGTCGCCATTAAGGTGATTCTTGAAGTCGTAAATCAATTCAAAAATCTCGTTATGGGAATTGAAATTGATGATTTATTACTGATCAAAAGTCTCCAATTAGGAATTTCTTTTTTCTTGATTTTATCCGTCATTATGGGATTGTTTAAAATACTTCCTTCTCGTCGAGTTTATTGGCAAGATATTAGTGTAGGAGCTTTTTTGACCGTTAGTTTGTTGATGTTGTTGCAAAGCTTAGTTAGTAATGGATTTATTCAAATTGGAGAGCAATTTCGTGCCTACGGGGTGATTGGCAACGTTATGGTTTTGTTGTTGTGGATTTATTTAGTGTTTCAAATCTTTTTTCTGGGGTGTGAATTTAGTGTCGTCTATAGTCAGCTTTTGGGTAGCGATCGCCAAAAAATCATTAAGGGATAACGTTGATTGAAGGGTTTATATCCATGACCGTAATTAATACTTAACAGCAAAAATTCCTGTATTCAAGCTATGATATAAAGTATTTTATACAACTATTAACTAGAAAATAAGCTGTTCGTAATCTAAACTGCACTAACAGAATTACCTTTATTTTTAAGTTTACGATTCCACTTAATAACTAAGCCTCCGATCTTAAGAAGATTATGTAAAACTATTTCTAATTTCTCGACAAACTTAAAAAGCTGATGAGCAAGATACTCTTTTGTAGAGTACCAGACTAATTCAATTAAATTATAATCTGGACTATATGCTGGTAAATATTCTAAATGAATCGGGTCTCCTCAATAAACAGTGATAATCAAAAGAATGGACATGCTGATATTCGAGAAAGAATTTTGATATTTTTATTACTAAATGACGGAAAAACCCAACCCGAAATTGCTAATTTTCTGGAATGCAGCTTGAGAAAAGTAGCCTATTGGTTTGTGCCGGTCGATCCAAAGAATTTAGAAAGCTTAGTAAGTAGATAGTTGGAATTAAACCGACAATGCATTTTTCGTTCGATCCCCTCTGCCCCCCTTGATAAGGCGGGTGTCCGTAGGACGGGGGGATCTGAGAAATGTTAAGACCCATCTACTTAGATGAAAGAATGAAAGGAAATTATCAGTGATCCGTAGGTAATTAATATCATTCAGTCCTTTTATTTGTATCATAAAAATTAAGAGTTTAACCGTGTTAAATTGCTACAGATAGAGTTGTGATCGTGTTTTAAAATTATCAATTATCAATTATCAATTATCAATTATCAATTAATCAGTCATCTCGGAAAATTGCTAAAATAATTAATACGATCGCGTTAGGGGAAAAGATCATCTATGGTAACTATTAGCAGAACTAGCTACTGCCCAAAAAGAGACTGATCGCCAACTTCAGGAAACCGATCGCCAACTTCAAGAAACTAGCCAAGAAATCAAACAACTTAGTCAGGAAATTCGAGAACAGAGTAAACAAATCAAAGAACAGGGTAAACAAATTAAATAAAAATAAAAAAGACCTTACAAAAAAAGAAACTGGATTTTCTGGCTCTTTTGATAGGTAAATTCTTGGGAAAATTAATGAACTACCAATCGATGGCTCAAGCTTTAGAAATTAAAATTAGCGGTCTAGTCCAAGGAGTCGGATTTCGTCCCTTTGTATATCGTCTTGCTAAGGAATTAGAATTAAAAGGCTGGGTTAATAATTCAGCCCAAGGTGTCTTAATTCAAGTAGAAGGAAATCCTGAAAACTTATCACAATTTTTAACCAAATTACAATCTGAAAATCCACCGCGATCGCGAATTAATTCCCTAAAATTTAAGCCGATAGAATCGATTGGTTATGATGATTTTGAAATTCGAGAAAGTATTAATGGAGATAAAACAACTCCTATTCTACCTGATTTATCAACCTGTTCTGATTGCTTAAAAGAGATTTTCGATCCCCACAATCGACG
>JBEIFD010000179.1:0-7236 GCA_040382535.1 Merismopediaceae cyanobacterium | reverse complement strand
TTTTTGGCTTTCAAAAGACCATCGACCACGAGGGGAGAATGGTAACGAGCGACCAAAATAATTTTCGCCAGATTGGTTGAAGCACCATTGTCCGTTAGAGAAGCAATCAAATCTTCAAAGGAAAGATTAAATAAACTGCCCTCTCCCAAATTCCCAGGCCCTTCCAATAAGACCACATCCGCTTCAATGTTTCCCAGGGCAGATTGGAGTTTGTCTAAATAATTGGTACTGTCCGTTCCCTCAAGACGTTTTTGAATGGTTTCTGGGGTCAAAAATAGTAAGGGAAGACAAATTTGGTTGTCTTTTAGTCCCAGGGCTTCCTGGACAAATTGGACATCAGCATCTTGATTTTCTTGAATATCTTCACTGAGATCCGTTCCGATGGGTTTGCCATAGGCGATCGCGAAACCTGCCTCCTGCAATTGACGACCCAGCCCTAAAATCGTGCCAGACTTGCCACTATAGGACTCAATGGAACCCATTAATAAAAATTTGCACAAATTTGCCACAAGACTACTCCTCTATAAATTTTTTAGTTCAAGTTAAAACCAGGTTTCAATGCTACGACGATAGAGTTGCTGTCGGCGATGAATCGTCCATTTTAAGCAATTTTCTATAAAAACCCTGGGGAAAATCCACAACCTTAGCTTCTTTTTTAATATTAATCACCTCAATCAGATAATCAATGAATTCTGCATTAAGAATTGTCATTTCATAGCTCAACTCAGCTTGTCCGTCAAATTGGATACGACAACGGGTTAATTCGGAAGGAAGCTTAGACACATACCAGGAAGCCGCAAAGGTAATCCCTTTTGATCCTTCAATGCGACGTTCTCCTTCTAGTCGTCCTTGTTGATACAAACTGATGGATAATGGTAGGATTTTGTGCTTATCTTTATGGTAGTAGGGTTGATAAATCATCACATCACCCTTACTAGCAGGTTCTAATTGATCGATTGAGGTCATGGCAATCCTCTTAAAATCCTTGTTACGTGACAGGAGAATAGTTCCATCAATTATTATCCCCCCTATCTTCCCATTAGTGGAAAATAGCCATAGGTTTTTCTATAAATAACCCCCTCAGATTAATTTTCCTGGGGATAACGATCCCATAAATCCGTTATTTGGCGCAGACTTTGATGCTCCCCATTACCGAGAATTAAATGATCTAGAACAGGAATTTGTAAATATTGCGCGCCCTGGAGTAATAATTCTGTTAACTTAATATCCTCTGGACTGGGTTCCAAACTTCCTGAAGGATGATTGTGGGCCACAATGAGCCGCGTCGCTCCCTGTTTAATCACTTCTCGAAAAATTTCACGGGGATGGATCAGGGTTTCTGTCGCTGTCCCCACTGTAATCACTTTCGTTCCCAATAATCGATTTTTCACATCCAACATTGCGATCGCGAAATGCTCCTGGGACTGCCACATCAACTCATGACCCAAAGCCGCCGCCGCCGAATCGGGACTATCCACAATCATACGTTCCAAAGGACGCAACTGAAAAACTCGTTTCCCCAACTCCACCGCCGCCAAAATCGTCGTGGCTTTCGCGGGGCCAATACCTGGAAAATTCATCAACTCCTGGGGATGAATCTCTCGCAAGACATCTAGGGGATCTCGTTGATGTTGTCCTAACTGTTGGAGAATATGCTGTCCCAAGCCAACCGCAGAAAGTTTGCCCTTGCCCTGACCTGTTGCTAGGAGAATAGCTAACAATTCAGCCGTCGAGAGGTGTTTTGATCCCAAGGATAATAAACGTTCCCTCGGTCGCTCGGTAGTCGGCAAATCGGCAATTCTCAGACTATAGGTCATGATTATCGTTTTAGGGTTGAATAAAATAGCTTTTTTATTAGGATACCCTAAACAAGTTTTTAAATTATGAAATATTTAAGTCGATGTTCAATTGATAATTCAAAAAATGGGGATACTTCGGGAAGGATTTTTAATGAAGCTTTAATTGATTTTTGACGTACATTAATAGCCCCTGGAAACTATCAATTAATAAATCAATCACGTTTTCAAATCCTTTTTGACCGCCATAGTAGGGATCGGGAACTTCTTTGGTAGCGTAGTTTTGGGCAAAATCGCACATCAATTTCACCTTGTCGCCATAGAGTTGTTGGCGGTCTAGGGAGAGGATATTTTGATAATTTTCTTTGTCCATTGCCAAAATCAAGTCAAATTCTTCAAAGTCTGAATATTCAAATTGTCGGGCTTCACCATTTACCCTAAAGCCTCGGTTGATTAAGGCACTGGTCATGCGTCGATCAGGGGAACAACCCACATGATAACTAGAGGTTCCTGCCGAATCACAAATAATTTGCCAGTTTAAGCCTGCTTCTTCGATTAAGTGATTCATGATGTTTTCCGCAGAGGGCGATCGGCAAATATTACCGAGACAAACAAAAAGGATTTTATAGGGCATAGGGAAAACCAAACTTTTCTGAAGTAATTTGACACAAACAAGCTTTTTCTAGAAATCCTATCATATTCTGACAAGCAACTTATGGTGGAAGGGGGATGAAATCATACCCTGTCGGATGAGAACTAGACGGCTTAACCTGAACAATTATTCCTTGACCTGCGCGATCGCCGTTGGGCAAAAATTTAACCTCTCCGTTAGTCGTTGTTGAGATAAAATTAGGGCTTTCCAAGGCTTCTTGTAATCCTTGACGATTTTGACTCTGTTTTAGCCCTGTGGCCACCGTATAGGTTGCATCATAGTTCCCTGCACTACGCCAAGAAACATCTCCTCCCCATAGTTGACGAGCCGCTTGAGCAAATCTCATATTTTCGATAGTTTTGGAACTCCAGGGAACAACCAATGTTAAACCTTGGGACGCTTTTCCCTGCTCTAACGTTTTAATCGTTGCCAGGGTACTATTGCCGTAAAGACTTAATTCCCCTTTGTTTGCTTTGGCCAGATCATAAGCTTTTTGCAATCTATCAATGTGAGGGAGAATCAAGAGACTATCAGCTCCACTATTAATTGCTTCAGTAATTTCCGTTTCAGAATTAAAAGAGGGATCATTCAAGTCGCAAACAGTTGGTGCTTGCCGCAATCCTTCCGCTAATAAATTAACAACAAATTCTTGTTGAAACGATACACCATCAGGAGATTGATAATCATAACAAATAGAAATTTTGTTGTTGGTCTTACTAAATTTCTTTACTAAAGATTTAGCTGATAAACTAACATTAGGAACGACTCTAAAAATATAATCACCGACATCTGATATTCCATTAGCAAAACTGGTTGGATTAACCATTACTAATTTATTATTTTGATAAATCGGTGCCGCGCTTAAACTCGCATTACTAGCATTATGTCCCACTACCGCTAAAATTTCAGAATTTTTAACCAACGCTTGGGCAATTTCCTTAGCTGTTTCAGGTTGGTTGGAATCATTGGCGATCGTAATGTGCAAATATCTTCCATTAATGCCTCCTCTCTTATTAATTTCATTTTGTGCCTGAGCTGAACCACGCAACATTTCTTGAGAAATATTAAGATTACTCCCGATGGGTACGACAACTGCTATTTTTAAGGGATTGTGGCTTATCGCTTGAAGATTATTAAGATAAATTAAAGCTTCAGGGTCATTGGAATTTTCCCGCAAATAATCTGTAAGAAGTCGGATCGCTTCTGTGTTGTTACCTTCTGCGATCGCTTTAGCGGCAAATTGTTTAGCTTCATTGTCAGTCCCTGGAACCAGAATAGTTGAGCCTGAACTGATTAGTTTAGATAAATTTCTATTCGTATCATCCACACTAGGGAAATTGTCTTGTATTGGATCTGGTGATAATCGAAATAAAATAAAGCCTATGCCCCCTATGATAGTTAGGGTAATTAACAAAGCCGTCAATAAAATTGGGATTTCGTTTTTTTGCGCCATATATGATCTTAAAGATTGTAATCTTTTCTAATTTACCAATTAACCTGGTGGCCAGCCCAAAGCGCGATCGCCGAGGAGATGGCAATGCAAATGATAAACCGTTTGTCCACCGTCTTCACCATTATTAATGACAAGTCGATAACCTTTTTTTAAACCCACTTCTTCAGCAATGTGCTTGGCGGTTAATAGAAGATGACCGAGTAAATTTTGATCTACTATTGTTGCGGCGGAGAGTTGGGGAATATTTTTCTTGGGGATAATCAGAATATGAACGGGAGCTTGGGGATTCACATCCCGAAACGCCAGAATAAGATCATCTTCATAGACAATATCGGCGGGAATTTCTCGTCGGACAATTTTACCGAAAATGGTGTCACTGCTCATATTAATCACGTTTTTATTAAAAAATCTCAGATTGATTATACCGCTTCAGTAGTCGTTATCGGCCACGCAAATTCCCTTACATTTAAGCCCATTACTCGCAGTACGCAGACAATGGGGACAGAGGACGGGATCTGGATTTTTCTCGAAAGACCAGGCTTGATGCCAACGAAAATGGCTAATTTCAGTTGCACTAGAAAACCCTGCTTGACTTGACAGTGTTTTGATCGTAGAAGCGGTTTCAGGAAAATCATGATTTTGGATGTGTTCATAGATCGATTCCTTTCCCAGGGGAGCGATCGCGTTCCAATCAGATTCGATCCAGTTTGTATAATGCTCTAAATGCTGATCAAGACTGTCCGTTTCTTCGCGCATTACGTCGATTAAGAGGAATAGTCCTTGAGAATACAGTTTCTCGGCAACGAGGGTAAAAAATTGGCTCTTTTCGGGTAAAGAGAGATGATGTAGCGCAAAACTAGAAAAAATTAGATCAAAACTTTCAGGGGTTTCTTGCAATCCTGTTAATAAATCTCCCTGACATAGTTCAATAATTCCTGGGATTGGGGCTAAATTTTCACGAGCTTTGGCGATCGCGACTTCCGAAAGATCGTAACCCCGATAATTTGCAATTTTTTGTTCCCTGAGAACGGGGGCAAGATGACGCGCACTGCCGCAACCGAGGTCTAATACCTGCAAAGGGCGATCGCCGTAATGCTGATTTAGTAAACTTTTGACGCTTTGATATAACTCGTCATGGAACATATAATTACAATCTAATACTTGATCATAGAGCGACCAAGCATCAAAAAATTCTCTTACAATAGCTTCTTCCATCGGGAAAATTAATCGTTTTTAGCAAAAATCTGTAGTCAATTCTATGATAAACAATCAAACCAGCTTTGGAAACAAATCTTAGTACAAATGTTCTTGAAAAAGTAAGTTTTGCCCTAAAATGAAAAAAAGATTGGTTAATCCCAGGCACTCTCCGATGGAATCCCTCACCCCAGTTCAGCAAGAACTCTATGATTGGCTAGTCGAATATATTGAAACCGCTCACCACGCGCCTTCTATTCGCCAAATGATGCGGGCTATGAATCTGCGATCGTCTGCTCCCGTTCAAAGCCGTCTGGAATATTTACGCAAAAAGGGTTATTTAGAATGGACAGAGGGTCAAGCCAGAACCATTCGTCTTTTGCACCATAAACCCAAGGGCATGGCGATTTTAGGTGAAATTTTAGCGGGGGGATTGGTAGAAACCTATACCGATGAAAAGGAAAAATTAGATCTTTCTCAGATGTTCCAACAAACGGATTGTTATGCTCTCCGAGTGGTGGGAGATGGAATGATAGAAGATCAGATTAGGGCGGGAGATATGGTGATATTACGACCTTTTACAACAAGGGACGTTACCTCTAATGGAGAGATTGTTGTTGCCAAGGTAGAAGGATATGGCACAATGTTAAAAAGATTCTATCAAGAAGAAGACCGCGTTTTATTGAAGCCGATTAATATCAATTATAAATCAATTGAAGTGATGGATTATCAAGTAGAAATTAAGGGCGTATTAGTCGGAATTTGGCGCGGTTATACTGAGAATTGAGTTGAACATTTATCTAGAATTAATTTCATCTATTTCAGATAATTTTAAATATTTGGCAACGGGAATCAGAGTTAATCCTTGCAAAAAAATTGATATCAAAACGATAAAGAAAACGACATTAAAAATAGCTTTCCCCTGATATAAATTAACGGTTAATGGTAGTGTTGCTAAAATAATCGGTACCGATCCCCGTAATCCCACCCAGGAAATAAATAATTTTTCCTGCCATTTCATGGGATTGAAACCTAACGAAATAAATACACTCGCGGGACGGGCGACAAAGATTAAAAATAGGGCGATCGCGATCGCAACCCCAGCCGTTTTGGGCAATTCGGACGGATTAACGAGTAATCCAAAGGTTAAAAACATGGTGATTTGCATTAACCAGGTTAAACCGTCATGGAAACTAATAATACTTTCTTTATAGATAAAAGAACGATTCCCCATGATAATTCCCGCTAAATAGACGGCTAGGACGGCACTGCCTTGTAAAAGAGTAGTTACGCCTGAAATCAAGAAAATTGCCCCCAAAGTTGCCACAGGATACAATCCCTGGGAAGGCAAGTTCAAATGGTTCATCATCCAGACCATTGCTAATCCTGAACCATAGCCAATTAAAATCGCGATCGCCAATTGCAGAAATAGTGCAAATACAAAAGAGCGGATGGAAAATGAAGAGTTCGTTAAAGCGGCCAAAACATTAACGGTCAAAAGCACCGCGATCGGGTCATTACTGCCTGATTCCAATTCTAATAATCCCTGAAGTTTTTGGGGTAATTGGAAGGAACTAGACCGAAAAACCGAAAAAACCGCCGCCGCATCTGTGGAAGAAATGATTGATCCCAATAAAAAAGCCTGTCCCCAGGAAAGGCCTTCCGTACCAATTTCAAAGCGATAAAAAGACCCCAACATAAACCAACTAAAGGTTGCTACCAATAAAACGGTTAAAATTACGCCCAAGGAGGCTAGGGTTAATCCAGGTAACAAAACAGGACGAATTTTTGACCATTCCGTATCCAGTCCTCCCGTGAATAAAATAATGGTCAGGGCAAAATCTCCAATGAATTTCGCAATTACTGGATTATTAAATTCAATTTGTCCAATGCCATCGGAACCCGCCAACATTCCAACGGTGAGGAATAAAAGCAATGCTGGAACCCCTAGACGACCAGAGGCTTTACTGGCAAAAACACTAGCCAATAATAAAACGGCAATAATCAATACCTTTGCCAAAATAAAAGCCTGCAAAAATTTTGGCAAAACTCGCAAAATCCCCCACACATAGATGTTTGACTTGAAAAGTAACACTAAGTCTCAAACCCTTATAGTACAAAGGATACATTAAAAAAAACCT
>JBEIFD010000178.1:0-7280 GCA_040382535.1 Merismopediaceae cyanobacterium | reverse complement strand
GTGATAATCACTCCTATCTCATTGATAAAACGCCGTCGAGAACCACCTGTTTTGCCTGTACTGGCTTCCTCAAAACCAAGTCCTATTAACAAGCTGACCAACTCTTCCCATGCAAAATCTTTTGGACAACTGAGAAAACGTTTGATCAACTTTTCTTTACGACTCACATCTCCTCCTGACAAATTTTTACTTTTGATTAATTCTGGAAAATACTATTTGCGACTAGACTTAGTTACAGTATGACATGGAATCGCCGATTAACCGTTAATGTTGAACTCAGAAAGCGATCGCCAATTATCTCAAGTTCATAGGAAGATCGCCATTATTTCTGTAGGTTGAGTCAGAGAACGCAACGAATTGTCAAGCTAATGAATAGGAGCCGCGATCGCGTTAATCGAGGTCGGTTGTTAATGCAGAAGTCCAATGCCTGCTTTTTGGGCTAAATCGGTAATATTATTGGTAAAGTCAGTGAGGTTAGCAACAGGAGCCGCAATAATTGTACTCGCCGTTAATAGAGCCATTAAACGTTTTTTGAGTTTCGGCAAATTGCGATCGCTTTCGGGTTTTTGTAATTCGGTTTCCACATCTTCTAAATCAATGAGTATATCTTCTTGATTTTGTGGGGGAAATTGACTAGAAATTTGACGTAGATTGTTAATAATTTGTAGAATTTCGGCGGTATTTTTATCTTGATTTTGATTGAAGTGATTTGCATTTTGCTGGCCATGATCATTAATTTGATTAGCCAGATTAGCAATATTTGCATTTTGGTTATGGTTCGCAAACTGATTCATATAAACAGAATTATGGGGAAGATTTTCTATCATTTTACCAAACAAATTATAAAATTGATTAACTTTCATTTCTAAGGAGTCAATTCTTTGGCGGCTATCGTCTTTAAAAGCTGCAAAATTTTCTCTACTAATTCTGAGTTCCATTTCTGTAATTTGCAATTTATTTTTGAGGGCCATTACCTCGAAGGGATCGGTTAGCAAGCTTTCGGGAGGAAGTTTACGAGAAATAACCATGACATAATCGTTAAAGGCTTGTTCTATGGTTTCAGTCGTTCCTTCGGGAGTGTCAATAATCATGCGGAGTAAAAGACCCTCTTGTTCGATTTTAACTTTAATATTTTGATTGGGATAGTTAACGCTAAGAATATGACTAAAGTAGGACAAAATAGAGGTTCCTGCTGTCCAATATTCAGGGGGAAATTCGATACTACGTTCAATTTGCAAAGGGTTGTTATTCTGATAATACGACAATTCTTGAAGAAGAATATGGTGACGAATTGCATAAACCCCCTTTTTAACAAGTTCTATCGGATAGTTTTTAATTGGATTATCTTCTAAGTAAAGAATTTCTAAACTCTTCATTTGAATAATAAATTCTGGAATCTCACTAATTGTGTTACGACTGAGGTAAAGCGTTGTCAGATTTTTTAACTCAGCGATCACATCTGGAATTTCACTAATTTTGTTAACACCGAGGTAAAGCCCTGTTAGATTTTTTAGCTTAGTGATCGCGTCAGGAATCTCACTAATTTTGTTACCACTGAGGTGAAGTGTTGTCAGATTTTTTAGCTCAGTGATACCCTTTGGAACCTCACTAATTTGGTTACCACTGAGGTCAAGCTCTGTTAGATTTTTTAGCTCAGTGATCGCGTCAGGAATCTCACCAATTTTGTTACCACTGAGGTGAAGTGTTGTCAGATTTTTTAGCTCAGTGATAGCGTCTGGGATCTCACTAATTTGGTTATGGCTGAGGTCAAGCTCTGTTAGATTTTTCAACTTAGTGATGGCTTCTGGGAACTCACTAATTTGGTTCCAACTGAGATTAAGCACTGTCAGATTTTTTAACTCAGCGATCGTCTCTGGAATCTTACTAATTTGGTTTTCAGTGAGGTTAAGCACTGTCAGGTTTTTTAACTCAGCGATCACCTCTGAAACCTCACTAATTTGGTTCCAACTGAGATTAATCACTGTCAGATTTTTCAACTCAGCGATCGCGTCTAAAATCTTACTAATTTCGTTACCATTGAGGTTAAGCTCTGTCAGATTTGTTAATTTGTAAATTTCTTTGGGTAATTCTGTTAGCTCTTTATCTGATAAATCTAACTTTTGCCAGCTTTCCTCTGCCGCTTGCTCAATTATTTTTAATACCGCATCATTCGCCACAACTCATCCTCCTCAAATTTCCTACCTATTCTAATCTAAAACTTCTAATTTCAGAAAATTTTCCTATTTTCCGTCTTGCTCCAGCCAGTTCCCTCCCCATCAAATTTATCATGTCTCTAATCACCTCAAAATAGGGTGATCGCCTAAATTTTTCGATCTATTAGCAAGATGCACTAACTTTTTTTGTTACCTTCAAATGTCGCTCTTTTTTATCGCCACGATATACAAAACAGCTATCACGAACTTGAAACAATTTACCAAATCGTTTAACCGATTTTTTCTCACAATTTGAAATTTGTAAGACTTTATTTTTATTAGATTCTTGCCATTCCAAAACCTTATCAGTTGCAAATTGAGTGCAATCTTCTAAAATACCTTCTTCTACTAAAAAGTTATCAAAAGACGAACCGATATAAGGATTATTAGTCATTAATTTGCCTCACTAAAGATTGTCTATTACGAGCGATAATTAAATCTCGTTGGGGTGTTTTTTGCGTTTTCTTAATAATGCCATGCAGTAGCACCATCCGTTCATTATGAATACAAAAAAAGATTCTTGCTTCTCTGTTTGACGGCAAAGTTGTACGGACTTCGTAAAGACCATTACGCAATGGACGACAAGTCGGCATTCCAACGGGCCAGCCATACTCTAACATTTTAACAGCTTGACCTATTTTTGTCTTATCAAGGTTATCTAGGCTTTTGAGCCAATCACGAACTGGTTCAATACCTTTTTCACTCCTGTAAAATTCAACAGGCAAGCGTTTTACATTATCCGATAAATCTGGCATCAAGTTGATTTTAATATTTTGGGAATCCTAGCAGAACAATGTCAAAATAACAAGATTGCACGGAAAATTCTCCCGTCTTACCTCAATGCGATCGCCTATGCACTTAACCATGAGATGACATTGCGATCGCCGCTTCGTAGGTTAGATTGACCAAAGGAAACCCAACTAATGCTTGTTTTCTGACCCCGAAGTATGAACTTGTCGCCCGCGATCGCATTCCCAATCAGCCTGAAAAGAGAAGAATTTGATTTAATGATAGGCTTATAAAAGGAAACTTGAGTCTAGAGAAGCTCAGTTAGTTCAATCACAATTCAACAACAAAAGGAAAAAACAATGGCACGTTTAGCTCTGCTGAGTGTATCGGATAAAACAGGTTTAATTGAATTTGCTCGTCAGTTAGTGGAGGAGTTTCAGTTTGATCTCATCAGCAGTGGCGGAACTGCCCAGGCACTAAAAGCGGCAGGATTGCCCGTGACCAAGGTGAGCGATTACACAGGTTCTCCTGAAATTTTGGGGGGAAGGGTCAAAACCTTGCATCCCAAGATTCATGGCGGCATTTTAGCCCGTAAGGATTTGGCCCAGGATTTGGCGGATTTGGAGGCTAATGGTATTCGTCCGTTGGATTTGGTGGTGGTTAATCTCTATCCCTTTGAACAGACGATCGCTAAACCGAATGTCACCGTTGCCGAAGCCGTCGAACAAATTGATATTGGTGGCCCTGCCATGATTCGAGCGACAGCCAAAAACTTTTTCCACACGACGATTTTATCCAATCCCAATCAGTACGACACTTTTTTAAACGCTTTACGAGAAAATAGTGAAATATCCTTGGAATTGCGTCAACAATTTGCAGGAGAAGCCTTTGCCCTGACCTGTCGTTATGATTCGGCGATCACGACTTATCTTGCCGAGTTAAATAATCTTGCCTCCCCAGGATTTTCCCTGAGTGGAAACCTATTGCAAACCCTACGTTATGGCGAAAATCCCCACCAGAGTGCCGCTTGGTATCAAACGGGCAATGAAGCTTCAGGCTGGTCTAGCGCGGAAAAATTACAGGGAAAGGAATTAAGCTATAACAATTTAGTCGATTTGGAAGCAGCACGACGAATTATTGCCGAATTTGATCCCGTTGAACCTGCCGTTGCCATTCTCAAACATACCAATCCCTGCGGTGTGGCGATCGGCGATAGTTTAGTTAATGCCTACGAAAAAGCCTACGGAGCCGATTCAGTTTCCGCTTTCGGGGGAATCGTTGTTTTAAATCAATCCCTAGATGCGCCCACTGCCCAGGCAATGACCAAGACCTTTTTGGAATGTATTGTTGCCCCCGCTTGTAGCCCAGAAGCCAAGGCAATTTTAGAGAAAAAACCGAATCTGCGAGTCCTGATTCTGCCCGATTTAACCACTGGCCCCGCCCAAACCGTCAAGGCGATCGCGGGGGGATTATTAATCCAAGCCTCGGATGATATGGTTGATAAAGCTGAAAATTGGCAAGTTGTCACCGAAAAACAACCGACCCCAGAAGAGTTGGCTGAATTATTATTTGCCTGGAAAGTTGCCAAGCACGTTAAATCCAATGCGATCGTGGTAACCAAAAATCGCGCAACCCTGGGAGTGGGAGCGGGACAAATGAATCGAGTCGGTTCCGTAGAAATTGCCCTTAAACAAGCAGGAAAAAACGCGATCGGTGGGTTTCTGGCGAGTGATGGATTTTTTCCCTTTGATGACTCGGTGAGGACAGCAGCAGCAGCAGGAATTACGGCGATCGTTCAACCTGGAGGCTCCGTCCGAGACAAGGACTCCATTCAAGCCGCCAACGAATTGGGATTGGTCATGGTCTTGACAGAAATTCGTCATTTCCTGCACTAAAGTTCTGCACTAAAACCATTTGCCTGTCCGCGATCGCCAAGGAACCTGTAACTCAAGCGGAATAGGATTTGAGTTACATTTTTGATGGAAACCCAAGCCTCTCTTCATCTTTTGTTCGCTGTTTCAATCGTGAATCTTGCAGGCTCTCTTTTTATTAGTCACTATTGATAATTATTGTAAATAGGTAAAGGGAATTGAAGTCAAATCAGTATTTATTGAATGTGTCAAACGCTTAACCTAAATCAATAAAACTTAAAATCAATCTTGTTGACTAGAAAAGCAATTGGTTTTACTATTAGAGTATGGAGTTTAAAGGTGTGTTTATAAGCTGTGGGTAAATAGTTCATACTTTATTCTTGATATTTTTTGTCCAATTGTTAAGGTCTTTTATCGCTTCGCAGTTGACCCTTCCTATGAAAGTTTTAATTACGCTTCTGAGCATCATTTGTTCGGCTTAACTTTTAGTTGGATATGTAAGTTATTCTCAAAGATAATTAGGTGTTTTTCATCTGGAGTTTTCTGGATTAATTGTTATTTTTTATAGAAAAGGAGTTAATAACTATGAAACGCCGTCTTATTGTCTGTTGCGATGGCACTTGGCAGGATTTAGATCAAGGCTATCCCACCAATGTAGTCAAAATGGCTCAAGCTATTAAGCTAGTTGATGATCAGGATATTCATCAGATTGTTTTTTACGATGAAGGATTGGGGACAACACAGATAAAATCTGGAAGATCTATTATTGATACTTTGACAAAACTTGGAGGCGGAGGATTGGGGTTAGGAATTGACCACAAGATTCAAGATGCCTATTGTTTTCTCTATATGAATTATGAACCAGGAGATGACATCTATCTGTTTGGGTTTAGTCGGGGTGCTTACACAGTTCGTTGTTTAGCAGGACTAATCTATAACTCAGGCTTGCCTCACCGAGAGTTTGTCCGTAAAATACCAGCAGCCTACGAAATTTACCGAGAAAAACAAGACCCTAAGAATGCTCCTGGCGGAACAAATGCGATCGCTTTCCGTAATCAATATGGGCCACAGGTTCCGATTAAAGCCTTATGTTGTTGGGATACGGTGGCTTCATTGGGGATTCCTGATATTATTCATTCTCTTCACTTGGATGAAAAATTTAATGAGCGATATCGCTTTTTTGATGACAAAGTCAATCCCACTATCGAGAATGCTATTCATGCAGTAGCGATCGATGAGATTCGTAAGGTTTTTGATCTAACTCGTATGGAATCTAGTCAACCCAATCAGGTAACTCAAGTGTGGTTCCCAGGCGCGCATGGCTGTGTTGGTGGTGGTTCTAAAGAAGAGCGTGGATTATCCGATGGTGCTTTACTTTGGATGATGGAACAGGTTAAAAAACTGGGATTAGCTTTAGATGCAACCCATGTTGAAGATGGGATTAATCCAAATTTTAAAGCAACTTTTGATAACACACCAACATTTCCATTCAATATTGGAAAGCCGAATATCCGTGAAGTTACAGATACATTTACTGATTTACACGAAAGCGTAAAGCAACGTTGGCAATCTCCCAATCTTCATCCTGCTTATCGTCCCACAAATCTGATGAAGTTTCAGAGTGAACTCGATTCTTAGTTTGGATTATCTTCTGCTTTCTGCTGTCTTCTGCGATCGCTCTTACCGAAATTTAGAGCAACACAATCTCAGACAGTTTCTCGTTAATTTTTTTTTAGAATTAATGGAGGTTCTATGTTACAAATTACCAGTCCGAATAATAACGATGATTTTGATCGTCTAAAACCTGTCACTTTTAAGGGAACAGCTGCCAATGGCATTGTTAAAGGCGAATTACTTGCTGACGATCAATGGCCTCTAGGTAAGAATGATGTCGATTCTGAGGGTTTTTGGTCGCTTACTTTCTCAGGTTTTAATCAAGCAGGGAAACGTAAGATTACGGCGATCGGTTTCGATAGTTCAAATCAAGAACAGGCAAAAACCAGCATCTATATTGATGTAATATCAGGGCTTGAAAATATTATTCAGGTTGCCGCAAAATCGGAAATTGCTCGTTACAACTGGCATAACCGAGGAGTTGCTCCAAAAGGGTATATCAAGGGTATGGCTTTGGTTTATGGGCGGGTTTATTGCAAGCTAAAAGCTGGAGACGCTGTTGCAAAAGAAATGGCTAAGGCTAATACAGATAACGAGGCCAAAGATGCTTTAGCACATTACGCCCAGGAGTTTCGGAGTGCGGGAATGAACAATAGTACGGATGGGGTTGATACACTTCGTCATTTGTTTGTACTTCTAATTGGGTTAGGAATGCGAGAGAGTTCTGGTCGCTACTGAAGTGGCCCCCCAAAACTGGACAGTAGTGTAAGCTCTAAATCGAAACTCAGGAGATCTATGAGCAACAAGAAAAAACAGTACGGAGCCCAGTTCAAAGCTAAAGTCGCCTTAGAAG
>JBEIFD010000177.1:0-7307 GCA_040382535.1 Merismopediaceae cyanobacterium | reverse complement strand
TTGGTTTTAATTGGTTTAGGCAGTTTAGGCTTAGTTTGGCTTTACAGATTAAGGCGATCGCTGCCCGATGTTATTTCTCCTCAAGAATCTGTTGATCAAAATTATTAGTTGAATAATCCCAATTGTTCAAAATTTAAGATGAACAGATGGGCAGTTTTTTCCATTCCTGGGGATGGGTTTGCAAATAATCCCCTAACCACTGACAACCTTCTTTTAGCAGTCGCGTCAGTCGGGGTAACTCTGATTCAACGGGCCATTCCCTCACCGTGCCTTCCCGATCCACTGTGATAATCGCTTGATTATTCGCCGTAAAAGCGAGAGCCATCAAGGGAGTCTCTTCTCCTTTAAACTCTCCGCGTAAATTTCCCTGAATATCCCATAAACGAATCGTTCCATCGCTAGAAGCGGTTGCTATCCATTTTTCATCGGAGCTAAAATTAACATTTTGAACGGGGAAGGGATCACCCTGCAAATTTTTGAGTAATTGCCCTTGATTGTTCCATAATTTAGCGGTTCCATCCCTTGATGCGGTGAGTAAATAGTTCCCTGTGGGGCTAAAAATAGATTGATAAACAGAGTCTTGATGATCTTTTAATGTGGTGAGTAAATTGCCTTTTAAATCCCAAAATTTAGCTGTTTTATCTTCGGATGCTGTGGCTAATTGGGACTGTTTAGGATTTAAACTAACACCATAAACTCGACCTTGGGAAGCGGTGATGGTTAATAATCGAGTGGGCGGCATTTGGCCGACTTTCCAAAGAGAAACTTTACCGCTTTTGGTGACGATCGCAATTAAGTTCCCATTGGCACTCCAAGCAAGACTATAGATGCGCCCTGAATCTTGAGAAAATTGTCCCAGTAATTTTCCTTGTAAATCCCAAATTTTAACGATTTTGCCGCCCGAAGTGGTCGCCAAGCGTTGACCATCGGGACTAAAACTGAGTTGGGTGATTCCTGCGGTGGCAATAGGAAAAGTTTGCTGTAATTGCCCTTGAAAATTAATCAAACTCAACGGTTTATCTTCCGTCACGACCGCCAACAAAGAGCGAACGGGACTAATCGCCCCCCCCGTTAACCGAGCATCCTGCGCTCGAAAACCCAACATCGGTTTGGGGGTCAAATCCCACAATTTCACCGTTCCATCCTCAGAGGCAGTCGCAATGTGTCGCCCTGTCCGATCCACCGCAACTTTTAGAATGCCTTCCTGATGACCCCGTAATGTTTTTAATTCCAGACCTTGTAGGTTCCAGATTTTCGCCGTCCCATCGCTCGAACTAGAGATTAATCGTTGACCATCGGGACTAAAAACCACACTGGTTACTAATTCTTGATGTCCCTTTAGAGTGGTTAATAATTGACCTTGTAAATTCCATAATTGAATTGTTGTATCATCGGCGGCTACCGCAATTTTATCTCCTTTTGGACTAAAACTCACGCCAAAAAATGCAGTTTTCCTATCTCCAAAAGTTTGTAATAATTGACCTTGTAAATTCCATATTTTAACCGTTCCATCTCGTGAAACTGTCACTAATTTTTTTCCATCGGGACTAAATTGCACGTCATCAATAGACTTTTGATGGCCTTTTAAAATCGCGATCGCTTTTCCTTGCAAATTCCAGAGACGAACAGTTTTATCTCTCGAACTGGAAGCTAAATACTGACCATCAGGGCTAAAAGTGACTGAATAAACCGAGTCTTCATGTCCTTTGAAGGTGCGAAGAACTTGACCTTGTAAATTCCAAAGCTTAATGCTCTGATCCTTAGAAGCCGTTGCAATTGTCTGACCATTAGGACTAAAACTCACACTATAAATATTACTTTTATGCCCGATAAATGTGGCTAAAAGTTTCCCCTGAATTGTCCAAAGTTTGGCCGTTTGATCATTGGAAGCTGTGACTATTTTTTGGTTGTCAGGACTAAATACAACCCCTGTTACCCCTTCTTTGTGACCTTGTAAATTATTTTTTTCTTGGATTTTATTGAGAATTTGCTGTAGTGATAAAAGTGGACTGGTGGCGGGATAATCTTTAAGAACATCTTCTTTTTTTACCATTTTTTTTAAATTTTGTCCCGCTTGCATGGCAGATAAAAGACCGTTAATTTCTTCAAAGGAAAATTGTCGTTCCGCACTGTCGGCAATTCGTTGTAATTCCGTTCCTCTACGAGCTTCTATTTGTTTTTGTGAAGCAATTCCCGCTAATCCAATGGCAATAATTGATCCTAAAATTGAAAAGAATAAAATTGCCGATCCGAAATAAATCCGACGTTGGGCTTTTTGGTTAGCAATTTGGAGAATAAAATTATTTTTTTCAGCTTCTTGTTGTTCTAGATTTTGACTCGCATTGAGGAATTTATAATCTGCATTACTTAAATTTTTATTCGCCGACCAATGGAGAGCGTCTTTTAACGCTTGTCCCCGCAATAAACGGGATTGATCTTCAAAGTTTGAAGTCTCCCAAGCGAGAATAGATTCAGAATAAGGACGAATTTTTTCTAATTCTTTGTTAACCCAATCCAGACTAAAAACACTTTGATAAATACGGTTATAGGGGATTAATTTTCCGTCACGTTTAACGACTAATCCCGATAGGCGTAATTCACTCTGTTCAGGGCTATCATCCGTCGCAATAAATCCTATTTTAAGAATTTGTTGATAGAGTCCTAATAATCGTCCTATTTTCTGTTCATCCCGAAGTAGGCGATCGCGGATTGTTTTAAGGTGAACAGGTTCATCTTGGGATTCCCAAAAATGAATCATTTGATCTTGAATAACTTGCCCAACAATTTCCTTTTCTGTTCCTGTTGTAATATATTCATTTAATTGAAATAATAAGGAACAAACTTTCTGGGTTAAAAAAGGTTGTCCTCCCGTCCAATCTAGAATTATCTGTAAAATTAGCTGAGGATTATCGGCAATTTTGTCTAAACCAACGGCTAAAGGTTGAATTTCAGTTAATCTAAAGCCTGTTAATTCAATAGCTTGACCAATATTAAAAGGTGTTTGAGTTTTTTCACGAATTAAATCCGAGGGAGTCGCAACTCCAAATAAGGCAAAACAAAGACGATCATAACGGGGATCTTCTGCCCTTTGATTATAACAAAAACGAATCAGGGAAAAGAAATCATCAAGAGAGAATTTTAAACTGAGAACTTTATCAATTTCATCGATAAAAATAAAAACTTTTTGTCCTTTGGTATGAACTAAAATAATTTCTTCAATAAATTGACTTAATTTTTGGACGGGAGAAATATTTTCCCTTTCTCGTAACCAAATTTTTAAATTCACTTTTCCTGCTAACGAAAACCCCAAAAATAATTGGGTCATAATGCCGTTGTACCACTGAGTTTGGTCAAGATCGCTTCCTAAGCTAGTAATATCAATAGAGGCACAATCCATTCCCTGCGCTTGTAAGTGGTGCATGGCTTGTACCCGTAGGCTCGATTTGCCCATTTGCCGACAGTTAAACACATAGCAAAATTTGCCATTTTCTAAAGTCGTTAAAAGTTCTTTATCGGCTTTTCTGATAACATAGGTCGGATGATTAAAGGCTAAACTACCACCGACTTTATAGATTAATGAATTGGCTTGATCTAACATTTTATCTATAGTTTTTCTTAATCTTTAAAAAGTTTTAAAAAATCTTTCAGTCCATCTAAAACTGAGTGTTCAAAATTAAAAATATGACTTTTTTCTTTTAATACATAGTCAAATGCACTCATGGCACATTTCCTACTTGCTTGTTTAGATTCTTTCCGTGAACAAGTATCAAAGCGAATATAATTACTGATCCAAAATTTATCAAAATCTTTATCTAAAATATTTTTTTCTTGTTCATTCAAACAACTTCGCCAACTTTCTAAACAATCAGCATGAGGTGAAAGTTCAGTTTTAATGGTTTTGAGAACTGTTTCCAATTCACCTTGTCCATTAACATTGGTAAAATAACATCCCAATTGTAGAGTAATATCATCCTTAGTTGTAACTGTAATTAATTTATTAATATCATCAAGAGAATTGGATGTTTCAAACACTTTATTTATACAACTATTTATAAAACTTAATCTCTCCTTCCTAGTTTTAAGATCTTGATCAATAATCACTCCAACTTTGGCTACATCATTTTTAAGAAGATCTTTGGACAAATAATCTAAAGCTTGAACCATTAAATCTTGATCTAATCCATTTAGACACTGATATTTATCAATATTAATTAGATTTTTAGGTTCACAAATGGGTTCATCTACTTTAATATTATCAAGATTAAGAATTTCGATCAATTTTTCGATAAAAATTTTATCATTTTTACTTTCAACAATTAATTTATTAGACATTATTATTCTCCTCTTATAGCTTTGCCATGTTCAAGAGCATACTCTAAGAGATCTATACCCCGATTAATGGCAACAATGTTATCAGTTCTTGGACTATAGGCTAACTCAAAATAGGCTCCTTGATCGGGGAAATTTTTTCCTGCTTCTGCAAAGGCTTTAATCATTTCTAAGCTATGGGTTGTTGCAAAAATAAGGGTATCTAATTCTTCAGCAAGACTAAATAATCCTTCCCAAAAACTTTTTTGACTAGTGTAATGAATACCATTTTCTATTTCATCAATTAATAATACTTTATGTTCTTGATCAAGAAGTTTTAAGACAATTGCAGTTGCACGATATATAGCATCTCCAAATAAAGAAATTGGTAAGCCCTTAGATTGAGTTTTTGTCTGTATATACAAAGTTGGCTCTACAAAAAAATGCGTCCGAAGTCCTTCAATTGAAGGATCAATAATTTTAAGTATCTTTAAAACTTCTGGGTCTTTCTCGTCGTACTCAATTTTGTCATATTGTGTTGCAATTTTAGTATTATTAGTACCATAATTAGAACCTGAAGGAATAAAGGGAATAGTGCTATCATGACTACTTAAATGTTCTTTTATATTTATCCGAAGTAAGTCCTTGCTTTTATTATCGGCAATTAAACTATATTCGATTGGCTTGTCTTTATTTAATATCTGCTTGATTTTCAGAGTTGCAGTAGGAGAACCTAGATTATTTTCAAAATTCTCATCTTCATCCTCGAATACTTGATTTTGCCAAGAATAAGATACAGATACATTAATTATTTGATCTCCAACATTTTTAAAATAACCTTCAATGGACACATCATTTTCTATATTTCCATTATAAAAAAATGAGTTCCAGGCACCTTTGGGATTTTTTCTAATACTATTAGAAGATTCTTTTCTGATTTTTTTGAGTTCTATAATACTTTGAGGTATTGGATAAAAATAAAGTAGTAGTGCTTCTAGCAATGAAGTTTTACCAACATTATTTTTACCACCAATTAAATTAACTCTTTTAAAACCATCAACTTTCAACTCTTTAAAGCACCGAAAATTTTGAATTTTTATATACTGAGATTTGTCCATTGTTACCTTTATTATTAAAATTTAAACGAAAGAAATCTACAAAATTAGATTATAGCAAATTTAAGAACCTAAAGAAATACCTCGAAATTGTTGAAACAATAACGTTGCCTGTAAATCCGTTAATCCTGAAATATAGTCCGTCACTTTTAACATTTTTTGATAATGACTTTCTTCAGGTTTCGGTCTCCATTCTGCTGGCACAATATAAGTAATTAATTGTCCTTTTTTAGTAGGATGAAAAATCGCCGTTAAAAATTCCGTTAACAATTCTCCTAATACTTCATAACCCGCAACTTTTACCTTAACCACATTCGGATGATGAAACACAGAATGAGATGTTTTTTCTTCAATAATACTCAGAATAGCTGCATACTGGCTAAGGCTTAAAAGAGCTTCATCAAATTTCCCTGCTAGGATTTCAGATTCCTTATCTAAAAAGATTTGGGCGATTTCTGATACTAATTGATTAATCGCTTTAGCTCGTAGTCTTTTGATCGTTTCTTCTGGGCTACTGTCGTATTCGGTGAGATCAATTTTGGCGATCGCGTTCAAAAGATCCCGCACTTCAACAAAAGGAAGATAGCCCATGTGAAAACCATCTTCGAGGTCAACAATCGAATAACAAATATCATCCGCCGCTTCCATTAAAAACGTCAGGGGATGACGACACCACCAAGCGGCTTTCGGGTGACGACGAATCAAACCCACCGTTTCAGCCACCTCGGCAAACAACTCTTTTTCCGACTGAAAAAAACCGTATTTCTGCATACTTTTACCTTTATATCCCTTCAAAATCGTTTTAGAAAGAAAAGATTCCCTCGGATATTTCGTAAAAGTCGCCAAGGTCGTACAGGTCAGTTGCATTCCCCCGACCCGATGTAACATTCCCAATCGGCTTAAAATCCGAAAACCTTGGGCATTTCCTTCAAAATTATCTAAATCTGCTTTTTCTAACGGATTAAGTAAACTACCCCCCAAATTTTCTTTGCTATACCAACTCTGAAAGGCATTTTGGATGGCATCTTCCCCCGCATGGCCAAAGGGCGGATTGCCGATATCATGGGCCAAACAAGCGGCGGACAAAATATCGCCAAAATCTGCCGCATCGAAGTTTTCTAGACCATGACGTTTGATAATCTGATCGCCGACCATTCTCCCCAGCGATCGCCCGACACAGGAGACTTCTAAGCTATGGATTAAACGAGTCCGCACATCGGCATTTTTCGACAGAGGAAAAACCTGGGTTTTATCTTTTAATCGACGAAAAGGAGTCGAATAAACCAGGCGATCATAATCCTTGAGATAGGGAGTCCGCTCGAAGTTCGGATCTTCTGAATGCTCTTTGCCCAGACGTTTACGGGTGAGTAGCTGTTGCCATTCCATCGGAATTGGGTCTGAAATTGATTTGTTTCTACTTTAACTTAAAAATTTAGTCACTCTAAACTTTACAGGATTTTTCATTTATCTTACTTGAAACTCCAACTCAATATCCTCATAATATAGAGTATTTTTATATTTTTTTGATCATTGTCTATTGATAACCTTTGCTTAAAACAACTTACTATATTATTTATTATAATAAAATATTGTTAAGCATCTATTTTCAATTATCAAAAAAATTGTTAATATTAAGAGATAAAAGCTTATTTAAAAATTTTAATTAATCAAATCCATGAATAATTCCCAGGAAGCAAAAAACCTCGGTGATTGGGCAAAAATTGCCATCCAACAGCATTATCAGAAGATTTTAAAACATGAAGCGCTGGTACTCAAGGATAAAGATCCTGAGGAACTCCATCAAATGCGGGTGGGAATGCGACGACTCCGAACAGCGATCGCGGGATTTTCCTGTGCTGTGACTTTACCAAAATCGGTAGATGA
>JBEIFD010000176.1:0-7323 GCA_040382535.1 Merismopediaceae cyanobacterium | reverse complement strand
TCCATCGCCGTCATCACCGAGCCAGTTTCACTTTGAATTTGTAAAACGATTTGTTCAATTTCCTTCAAAGATTTCGCCGAACGATCCGCCAACTGTCGCACTTCGTCCGCAACGATCGCAAATCCCCGACCCGCTTCCCCCGCCCGCGCCGCCTGGATAGACGCATTTAATGCCAACAAATTCGTCCGAGAGGCAATCTGAGAAATCACGGCCACAATTTTGGAAATTTCCTGGGAAGCTTCCGCCAATCGTTTTACCTTACGAGCCGTTTCAGACACCGTTTCCCGAATCTGGAGAATACCGCCCACCGTTCTTTCTACCGCTTCTCCCCCTTTCAACGCCGTCACTGAGGAAGTATGGGCAACTTCTTCCGCTTCGTGGGCGTTTTCTGCCACCCGTTGAATGGATTCCGTCATTAACTGCACAGAATTGAGGGTAACGGCCAACTCTTCCGCCATCCGTAAAGCATCACTGGAATTATTCCTAGCAAATGCCTCACTATCAGTGGAATTTTTATTAACCTGTTTGGCCGCTCCTTTGACCTGTCGGACAATTTCGCAGAGATTTTGAATGGTTAGGTTAAAGGCATCCGCAACCGCCCCCAATTCATCGGCTGTTACTTCTGCTTGTACCGTTAAATCTCCCCTAGACGCGCCTTCTACGTCATCCAGTAGGCGAATAACTTGACGTTGTAACTTTTCCCGTGCTTTTTCCGTTGCAGTTGCCCGTTCCTGGGCTTCAGTCGTCGCCGTTAAAATGACCTGGGAAATATAGTTAAATCGTTGGGCTAGTTGCCCCAGTTCATCTTCCGAGAGAACCTTGGCACGCACATTAAAATTTCCCTCATAGATCGCATCAAATTGATTTTGTAAATCATCAATAGTTCCTTTGATTTGACGAATTAAAAGCTGACTCAGTAACCACGTCCCCGCCCCTGTGAGCAATCCCGAAGCCAGAGCGATCAGAAAAAAGGGTGGCCCCTCGGCGGTTTTGGCCGCTTGAGACCCAGAAGCTTTAGGCTTTATCTCTGTTTTTTTAGCAGTCGGAGCTTTCGTTGCCGATTTATTGACCGTTGCGGGGGGCGGGGCGGCCTTTGGCCCTGGTGTACCCATCACTGCCCCGACGATGAGCATAGCTAGAGTAGAAGTCACTCCTGTGGCGATCGCCAGATAAATTTGTTTGCGTTTGAGGGGAGCATTGCTAAACCAACCCATCCAACCTGGATCAACTTCCACAGTGGGCTTGACAAAACGACTTGATCCCCCCGTTAAATCTCCCAAGATCGTTTCCTCTGGTTTAAGCCAGGTTCTCATCCCAGGAGGCGTTCCCGTTGCCACCGTCGGAATCGATTCGCCACCATAGTCATCTTCGCCTCCCAGGGAAGAATGGGCAGAAAAACCCACATTTCCCTGGGTAAACATATCCGAGTCGGGCAATTCAGGGACAATATCCGTTAGGTCAAATTCTGCCAAATTATCCAAGTTATCAGAAAAAGCAGGGTTTTGTCCTTCTGAATAGGAACGAAGGGGAGAGGCCTGCACCGTGGGAACATTATCCAGAGAATCTAAGCCATTATTTTCTGAATCTCCTTGCCAGGGTTGGTAGGTAGGAACATTTTCCGAATTTGTTCTACCCTTTGTTCTACCCGAAGAATGGGCTTGGTCTGTAAAACTGTCAAAATCAAAAGATTGGCCCGCCAAATCGGGAGGAACCATAAAGGTAGATTCTCCGCCTACTTCTGGCAGAAGAGTCTTTTCATCGTCATCATTTTGTTCATTGGCATTCTCAGTAAAGGAGTCTGCGTTCCAGTCGATTAAACCCGATGCTCCATCAAAGGCAAAGGGATTAGAGGAAAAGGCATCAACGGGGTCATTGTTTGCCATGTTACCCGTCTTCATTGTCTCGCCAAAGGGATTGGTTGATGGAGCGGCTTGCCCCAAGGTCGGTTCTCCCAAATCTGCATCATTAAAAACCGCACTGTCCCAATCGAGTCCATCAAAATCGTTATCCCAATCTCCCGAATGTTCTGCCTCATTCCATTCAGGAAAATCCGTTTCCTTAGAGGAAAAATTATCACTCTGGCTAACAGATGGAGTTTTATTTTGACTTGAAAAACCTGAAGTGGTGGGAGTTGCGGCTCCCTGGGTGAGAAAAACGGAATTTGATCCCCTCTTAATTCCACGAATTTGTTCTAGGGCTTGAGCGGCACAATCTAGTAAATCCTGGCGATCGGTTAACTTAAGAACGTTTTCGTATTTCTGTTGGGCCTGTTGATACTGTTCCAAACCGACGTAGATATGACCCTGAAGGAGTAACACATTGGGATCTTCGGGAAAAGCATTCGCCATTTCTTCAATATGAGCGGCTGCCTCATCGTAACTTCCTTGACCATAAGCTACATAGGCTTGTCCATATAAGTGAGCGTAATCTTGACCTAACGTCATTTGCCTATCTCCTCTCGGTAATCAGTAGTCGGTTAATCAGTTAATTTAGGGTATTTAAGGGAATAAAAATAATATTAATCAAGGGTTAGTAAAGCACGATAATTAAGCAGATTAGTGATTACTAAAATCAACATAGTATAAAAGAATTATGTAAAGTGAGGGTTTCCAGAGTTAGGTCGCCCATCGTGCCGATCGCAAAATGGCGATATGATCTAGTAAACGTATCATTTGGGGAGATTCGTTTCCAGAAACCCACTCTCCTTGGACGTAGGGGGCAATATGATCGGGGACACTAGTGGCAGTTTGTAGGTTTTCGATGTTTAGCCATTCCATTTCTCCTAAAGATTCAATGGCCAATCCAAGAAGGGTATCTTGATCCTCGACGGCGATTACGGGAATTTCTAGTCGATCAGTATTGAGCGTAGTTGGATCTCCTAAAAATTGACCCAAATCTGCTACCCAAATCACCTGACCCCTCAAGTTGATGGTTCCCAGCAGTAGGGGAGACGCATTGGGAATGGGGGTAATGCGATCGGGGGGTTGCTGCATCACTTCTCGAATGGCGATCGCGGGGAGGGCAAATTCTTCGTTCGACGGTAGAAAAAAACGCAGATGAAGTTCTCCTTCCAACGCCTGTATGGTTTGGAACTCTGAGTCAAGGTCTTCTGGATTTGTGTCAACTAAAAATTCCGAATTAGCAACCATTAAGTTGTTTCCTTGCTTAATACTGGGTTTTAGGGTTTTCGGCTAGGCTCGCAGCAGTTGCTTAATCGTACCGACCAATTCAATAGGTTGAAAAGGTTTGGCAATATAGGCATCGGCTCCTTGGCGCATTCCCCAATAACGATCAAATTCTTCGCCTTTAGAAGAACACATCACCACAGGGACATTTTTGGTTCCAGGATTGGATTTAATCCAACGACAAACCTCATAACCGTTCATTTTGGGCATAACGATATCCAACACCACTAGATCGGGGTTAAAGGTCTTTAGCTGTTCTAGGGCTTCCACACCATCACAAGCTATTGTCACCTTCCAACCGTTATCTTTGAGAATGCCAGAGATCATCTCTCGCTGAACGGGGCTATCTTCAACAAGCAAAACTTCGCTCATAAATATCCTATCGGCAGGGTTCGCTGGGAATTTAGAGTTTCGCGCGAACAGGTTAACGCGCTCTCTCATTCCTATGATAGTAGTTAAAATAGCATTCAATTCTCCCCGTTGAAAGGTTTTCACTATTTAATATGCCCAAATTTCAAAAAAACGATGCAACATGATGAATATAAATATTTTTTAAGGCAGAATTCTTGCTTTTTGAATTCAGGACAAAGCCAGATATTTTTCCAATAGGAGTAATAATTCGCCTTCTCCGAAAGGTTTCGTCAAATAGTCTGTTGCTCCTGCCATGCGAGCGCGAACTCTATCCATAAAAGCCTCTTTTCCTGTCAACATAATAATGGGCGTTTGGCGAAAAGCGGTGGAATGTCTGAGCATGGCGCAAATTTCGTAACCATCGAGTCGAGGCATGGTGATATCACACAAAATCAGGTCAGGCCGAGACTGGAACAATTGGGAAAAGGTTTCGAGGGGATTGGTGATCAGTAGAATCTGATACCCCTGCCGCCTGACCATTAATTCCACCTGTTTACCTACGGTGAGATCGTCATCAATACAAGCAATGTAGGGAAGGCGCACGGAGGGAAAAGTGTCCCAGGGAGAAGGCGGTTTGGACAGGGGGGCGATCGCCGAGACAGGATTTTTCACCTGCAATAATCCCTGTTCAATGTAAGGATAGAGACCTCGTGCAACGGTAGGCAGATCTCGATGTAAATAACGAGCAAGTTGGTGGAGGGAGGTTTTGCCATTAGCCCAGAAAATTAAGCGTTGATAGAGGTTTTCTGACAAAGTAGATTGTAATTTTTCATCATTGATAATCACCATCACCTGATCAGGGGACTGAATATGGGGATGAAACTGTTTCCACTCCTGAACCTGTTTAGTAATTTGGGTAATTAACGCGCCTATTTCAAACGAGATCATCGGAGGATCTAGGGCATTTCCCAACTCAAAAGTAAAAGCTCCCTGACGTAAATTTAATAATTCAAACAGTGTTTCCTGCACCATACAGCTAATAATCGTTCGGGCCTGAGCGGGATTGAGAATATTTTTTTCGAGTAATAGCCAAAGATAGGCGTATTCAGGATTATTGTTAGTCGCGATCGCCGAGTCATTAAAATACTTCAACTGGTCAACCACGTCATATCGTCGGAGATAATCCCGCAGTCGTTTCATTTGTCCATAGTTATGATCCGCCGCATAGACAATTCTACCACTCACAAAAAAAACAAACCAACCCCTAGAGTCCTCTGAGCGCGATCGTTGTCCATCTCCTTGACCGAGCCAACGCTCCTGGGAAACAATCCCCTCCTCCCCCCTGGTAGAACTACCAAAGGTCTCAATAAAAAGTTCTCCCGTCCTCTGACCCAGCTCAATCAATTGCAGAATACTGCGGAGATCGATTTCATTTAAGCTTCCCTGCATAATTTTGCCAGCCAATGCCCCGTAATATTTTTAAATAATGCTCCATACTCCAGTTTACTTGACGAATCCAGAGATAATTGATTAAGACCCAATAAAAAAGAGATTCGTTCCTTTGAAGCGATAAAAAATAAAGGATCTGCATATCCCAAAAATTTGGGTTATGTTTAATGTTAAAAGACTATTACATTGGTAGCCCTGACTCCATTAACAGGATTGCAACTCGTGCTCTATCTAGCGGAAGTTAAAAAGCAAACTCGGACTTTTCTAGGATCTCTCAGAACAGATCTTAGACTTTTAGCCTGTCAACATAGCGATCAGACCTGGAGTTCTATTCCCAACGAAGAAGTCCTCACCACTGAAGAAATGGACACGACAGGAGAAGGAACTCTGTGGGTACTTCAACTTGCCAGTAATCGCCAACTTCAAGGCAAACCCGACCTCGCGGCCCCCGAATTAGTACGTCAACTGCAAAAATTATCTCGCTTGTCAGAAAAATTTAAAGAGCAACAGGGTGAAATTGAGCAGTGGAAAGAATCCTTAACCTACCAAAGCCAAGAACTCGCCCGTCGTGAAGCAGAAATTGATGCCAGGGAAAGCGATATCGAAGATAAATCCCTGGAACTGGCTCAGGTCAATCGTCAGCAACAGGAAGTTAACCTTGCCTGGCAACGCTTAGAGACAGAAAGGAAACAATTATTCGCCCTACAGGAACGTTTTGGAAATATTCTAGATCTTTCCCCCGAACAAACCCATCAACTCCAGACCCTAATCAACCGCTTTGCGATTCATCCTGACAGAATTAACACCTTGTCCCCTGTCTTGCAGGCGATCGCTGAATCTGCCCAACAACAACAAGCTATTTTCAATGGTTATTGGCAAGATCTAGACAAAAATAAGACCAAAGCGGAACAATTCCATCAAGAAATTCAGCAAAAAGGCGAAATTTTAGATCTGCGAAAACAAGAACTAAACTCAATCCGTTCTTCCCTAGAAAGTGCCAAAATTCAGCTTGCTGTCGAAAAAAATGTTTTATTAAACAAGCAAGATTTTCTGCATCGTCTGAATACTGAAATAGAAAATAAGGGAGATCTGCAAAAAACACTCTATCGCTTGGCGACTGGTTCGGCAGAAACACCCAACGAATCCAGAATTGATCCCGCCGCTCTGGAAGTTATGCCCCTCAATGAACTGGAAGAAACCATTAAGCATTTACAGTCCGATTTAGAACGGCTCGTGCGTTTTGTGAATGATCAAGAAGAAGAACTCACCCTCCAATGTCAATCGGTGGAGGAGTTACAGGCAAAATTATCCCAGGTGAGTGACTTTGACAGAATCACAATTGAAGAGGAGTTAGGCGAAGAACAAGAACGTAAACGAATGCTCGATGAAACTTTAGTGGGTCAACGGCGTAATCTGAAGGAAAGACAAACGATTTTAGTCCAACATCTCCGCATTCTCCGCCGCCGCCAAGGAATCATTGATCTAGAAGCGAATTACTCTGCGATCGATCTCGATCCTGTTATTGATCGGCTAGAGTCCTTACAGCATGAAACCCAAGCAGAAAAACTAAAACTGGCAGCCGATATCCAAAGTCTCCAGGAAAATCTCCAGCAGATTCAAGACATGATCGATCAGTTGGATCGGGAACAGCAGTCCAAATCCAAAGATATTCAACAGGAAGAGAATGCTTGGAAGCAATTACAACAGGATGTTATGCAAATCGAGACAAAAATTAGAATCTATGAGACCGCTTTGCAACCTCTGCAAAATCAACTGGATCTGATTCGGCCTCAGACCGCAGAATTATGCGAATGGTTTGCTTCTTAAAAAAAATATTTGACTTCGTTGTTAAGTATGTTAGGATAAGAAGCTGTGGTGTAAATGGGTCGATGCCCGAGTGGTTAATGGGGGTGGACTGTAAATCCACTGGCTATGCCTACGCTGGTTCAAATCCAGCTCGGCCCACCACATTTTGAAGCTGCCCGTGTGGCTCAGTGGTAGAGCACACCCTTGGTAAGGGTGAGGTCACGAGTTCAATCCTCGTCACGGGCTTATGTTGAGAAACCCTCATTGAAGGGGGTTTTCTTTTTTTATATAGGCGAAATTTCTAGGCGATCGCGTTCCTTGAGAAATGGCAAAAATTGGCAATTTGTATTTCCTTAATCTGCAAAAAAATAGGATTAGAACCCTAGCATCGTAAGTTTTCTAATCCTATTCAAATTAAGTTATCAAAAATCCGTTGAGATAGAGCGAATTTTTATTTTTCTATTAATTGCCTATCAATAGAGGCTGTATTGGTTGTAGTCACAATTTGATTAGAGGGCTGATATTCGGTCAC
>JBEIFD010000175.1:0-7324 GCA_040382535.1 Merismopediaceae cyanobacterium | reverse complement strand
CCAATCCTTGGCAGAATTAACGGATTGGGTGCAAACCCAAGGACAACCGAGTTATCGGGGAAAACAACTCTACCAATGGCTCTACGAAAAAAGTGCGCGATCGCTGATGGATATTTCAGTCTTTCCCAAACAGTGGCGAGAACAGATGCAGGACTATCCCGTTGGTCGTTCCCAGATTCACTATTCCAGTACGGCTTCCGATAAAACCCGTAAATATTTGCTGAAGCTAAACGATGGGCTAATCATTGAAACCGTCGGCATTCCTAGCCAAAAACGTTTGACAGTCTGCGTCTCTTCCCAGGTTGGGTGTGCAATGGATTGTGATTTTTGTGCAACGGGGAAAGGGGGATTTGTCCGAAATTTGCAGGCCCACGAGATTATTGATCAAGTTTTAACGGTGCAGGAAGATTTTGATCAGCGTGTTAGCAATGTGGTTTTCATGGGCATGGGAGAGCCTTTGTTAAATTTACCCGCCGTTGTCCCTGCGGTGCATTCGCTTAATCAAGATGTGGGCATTGGTCAGCGATCACTTACTATTTCAACGGTCGGTTTACCCAAAAAGATTCAGCAACTCGCCCAGGAAAAATTACAAGTGACCTTTGCCGTCAGCCTCCACGCCCCCAATCAAGCCCTACGGGAACAACTCATTCCCAGTGCCAAACATTATCCTCTTCACGCACTATTGGCAGACTGTCGAGACTATATCAATACCACAGGCCGCAGAGTGACCTTTGAATACGTCCTATTAGCAGAGGTGAACGACTTCCCCGAACAGGCTTTGGAGTTATCTCGAATGTTGAAAGGCTTCCAAACCCACGTTAATCTGATTCCCTACAATCCCATCGCGGAAGTTGATTATAAACGACCCAATTCAGAACGCATACAAGCCTTTGTCGATATCCTACAAAAACATCATATTACAGTCAGTGTCCGTTATTCGAGGGGATTGGGGGCGGATGCGGCCTGTGGTCAACTCCGCGCAACTCAAAAAAATGAGCAGGCTGTTGTTATGCCCAGTTAAATAGAGTTGAGGATAGTTAGAAATATCTATTGGGCGCAAGCCTTACGCCCCTACGGAATTTTCTTATTGGTATTACTCAATTCAAATTCACTAACTCTATTCTTGATTTTTTCAAATAATTAACGATTAACTGTCAAGACTTAATGACTACTTCTTCCGATTCCCCCTCCACCGAACTGGGAACCCACAAGGCTCCCCATAAAGATTACCGTCATTTAGATCGGGAAAAATTGACCCCGATGTTTCAGCATTATACGGAAGTTAAAGAGCAAAATCCTGGGGCATTATTACTGTACCGAGTGGGAGATTTTTTTGAATGTTTCTTTCAAGATTCGGTGATTATTTCGCGGGAATTAGAGTTAATTTTAACCAGTAAAGAAGGGGGAAAAGAAATCGGACGGGTGGCAATGACAGGGGTTCCCCACCATGCCCTGGAACGGTATGCCCGTGTGTTGGTAGAAAAAGGCTATTCCGTTGCCATTTGTGATCAAGTGGAAGATGCCGCCGATGCCGCCGCCGAAAAACGCATGGTAGAGCGACAAGTCACCAAGTTACTCACCCCTGGGACGCTAACTGATGACAGTATGCTCAACGCTCGACGCAATAACTTTTTGGCGGCTGTTGTCATCACTTCAGAACATTGGGGATTAGCCCATGCGGATATTTCGACAGGAGAATTTTTTACGACGCAAAGTACAGATTTAAAGGCATTAAATTTAGAATTATTGCGGTTACAACCCTCCGAAGTTCTGATTCCGACCAACGCCCCCGATCTCAATAATATTTTGCGCCCAGGGGAAAAATCCGACCAATTACCCGATTGTTTGCCCAATACTTTCTGCTATTCCCTGCGATCGCAGATGCCCTTTGGTTTAATCGAAGCCAAACAAAGATTATTAGAAACGTTTCGGGTACGTTCTTTAGAAGGCATGGGCTGTGAAGGTTTGCCCCTGGCGATTCGGGCGGCGGGGGGATTGTTGGAATATATCGAAGATACCCAAAAGGCGAACTTAGTCCCGATTCAGCCCTTAAAAAGTTATAGTTTGGCAGATTTTTTAATATTAGACCACCAAACTCGTCGTAATTTAGAAATTAATCAAACGGTTCGAGATGGCAGTTTTCATGGTTCATTACTCTGGGCCTTAGACAGAACTTGTACCGCAATGGGAGGGAGAGCATTACGCCGATGGTTATTGCAACCCTTGTTAGAAACGAAGGGAATTAGGGCAAGACAAAGAAGTATTCAAGAATTGATGGATAATCCGCCATTAAGACAGGATTTACGGCAATTATTGCGCAATATTTATGACTTAGAACGCTTAACAGGCAGAATTGGAGCAGGAAGTGCGAATGCGAGAGATGTGTTAGCGTTAGCCGAATCTTTGGTGAGATTAACGGATTTAGCAACTTTGACCAGTTCAGGAACTTCGCCCTACCTAAAAGCTTTACAAAACGTGCCTCCCGAATTGGAGCAATTAGGCCGTTATGTGATCGCCCATTTAGTCGAACAACCTCCCCTGCATCTTAAGGAAGGCGGCGTGATTCGGGATGGAATTAATGCGGATTTGGATGAAATGCGTCGGGGCTTGGAAGAAGACAAGCAATGGTTGGCAAATTTGGAAGTAACGGAACGACAACGAACGGGAATTACCAATCTCAAGGTGGGATATAACAAATCCTTTGGTTATTATTTAACTTTGCCCAGAAGCAAGGCGGAACAGGCTCCAGAGAATTATTTACGCAAACAAACCTTGGTGAATGAAGAGCGTTATATTACCCCAGAACTCAAAGAACGAGAAACCCGCATTTTAACCGCACAGGATGACCTTAATGCCTTAGAATACGAGATTTTTAATGAAATACGTTGCAAAGTCGCCGAAAAAGCTCAAATGATTCGGGATATTGCCAAAGCGGTGGCGGCGATCGATGTGTTATCGGCTTTAGCAGAAGTCGCCGTTTATCAGGGTTATTGCTGTCCTGAAATGGTAGAAGGCCGAATATTGGAAGTGGTCGATGGTCGTCATCCTGTGGTGGAGCAATCTCTCGCGGCGGGCTTTTTTGTTCCCAATTCCAGTCAATTAGGGAATCTGAATGATCAAGATGTTCACCCTGATTTGATCATTTTAACGGGGCCTAATGCCAGTGGAAAAAGTTGCTATCTCCGTCAAGTGGGTTTGATTCAACTGCTGGCTCAGACAGGGAGTTTCGTTCCTGCGAAGTCGGCTAAGTTGGGAATCTGCGATCGCATTTTTACGCGGGTTGGTGCAGTGGATGATCTGGCCACAGGACAATCAACCTTTATGGTGGAAATGAATGAAACGGCGAATATTCTCAATCATGCCACTCCCCGATCCTTAGTTTTATTAGAGGAAATTGGTAGGGGAACGGCAACCTTTGATGGCCTTTCTATTGCGTGGGCTGTAGCAGAATATTTAGCAATGGAAATTCAATCAAGAACTATTTTTGCGACTCATTACCATGAGTTAAATGAATTAGCGTCTATTTTAGGAAATGTAGCTAACTATCAAGTTACGGTAAAGGAAATGCCTAATGAAATTATCTTTTTGCATCAAGTTCGTCCAGGGGGTGCGGATAAATCCTACGGTATTGAAGCAGGACGTTTGGCGGGTTTACCCCAATCGGTCATTCGGCGAGCAAAACAGGTAATGGGACAAATTGAAAAACATAGTAAGATTGCGATGGGACTCAGGCAGGGTATTCAAAAAAAGAAGATTGCGACCCCTGATGCTAGAATTTCTCAAGAAGTTGAACAATTGGATATTTTTGGTAATTAAACTAATGGATGTTTTTATACTTGATTCCAATAAAACCCCCATTCCGCAGGTTGACTCAAGGCTTCTGTTTAGACATCATGTATTAAAAAAACAACGGTCAGTCGTTTCTCGGTCGTTACTTCCCTGAACTGCCTTCGGTTTTTAGGCTTGGCAAAGTGTACTTTACAAGGGAGAATGAGAATTATATTACTATTTGTAAAGTTAGATTTGTGGCTAAAATTCGTACCGTTTCCGAGACCAAACGTGAGTTCCATGTCCATCACCATCGTCCTATAAATTCGATTTATCGGCGTTTTGTGGAAGAATTAATGGTTGAAATGCATTTATTCACGGTTAACGTGGATTTTCGCTATGATCCCATCTTTGCATTGGGGGTTGTTACCTCCTTTGATCGGTTTATGCAGGGTTATCGCCCTGAAGAAGATAAAAGCTCGATTTTTAATGCGGTTTGTCGCTCCGTTGCTGCCGATCCCCATCAATATCGTCAAAATGCCCAGGATATACTGGCTTCTTCCCAGGCGATCGCGGCTTCTGATCTGATAGATAAAGTCGTCAAGTTAACCCCAGAATCAGCAGGAGACAACTATTTTCTGCAAACGCTGGTCAATATCCATCAGAATTCCAATTTTAAATATAGTCGTCTGTTTGCGATCGGACTCTATACGATTCTCAATACGGTTGATCCTGACGCACTCAAGGAAGAGGAAAAACGAAATCAAGTCCTTGCCCAGTTATCGGAAGCATTGAACCTGTCCAGCGAGAAATTGCAAAAAGATCTGGAATTGTACCGTAATAATCTGGATAAGGCGGATCAATTGCTCAAGGTCTTGGATGAGGCAATGGAAGCCGAACGGAAAAAACGGGAAAAGAAGGCTCAAGCGGCTATTAGCGTTGATGCTCCCACCGAAACCACTCCCGAAGTGTCTGCGGATTCTTAAATTAGGGGCGAATCAATAACCGTCCCAGGCAGAATAGTTCTCCTTGACTGAGTTTGAGGGATTCAATTTCCACATCAGTCCCTAAATCGACGGGAAAGTTGTTGGTCTCGTTTTCTCCTAGTCCAGGAAATCCTTTTATTTCAATGTCCTGGAGATGGAGGGTTTGAGGATTGAGGAGGGTTAATTTTGCCCGAATTTCTAGGAGAATATTTTTGTCATTTTTTTCTGAAAGGGTTCCTTTTAAACCAAAAGCATCAGGATACAAGGCGATCGCATCCCAATGAATTTGGTAGGGAACTAAAAAATCTGTGGGATTAACAACGCCTTTGAGTTCGAGCAGTGCCACCAATAATTCGGTAAAGGCATTGGCTAAAATATCGGAAGCGAGGGAGGCTTGTAAATCTGTTTCGGTTAACTGCACTTCTCCACTCACCTGAATGGGCTCAAGCAGTTCGAGGGGTTTGCCTTTGATAATCTGACCAATGTTGACGCGGATATTTTCACCCTTAAGTAAAACTTTGCCTAATTGCAGTCCTTGGTAAATCGCCCGTTGACTGGTCAAGAACACCTGGGGAACGTGACCCCGTAACAATTGGCGGTCTTGTCCTTCGATCTGGATATCTAGTTGTTCGGCGTGTTCGACCTGCGATCGCAACCAAAGCTTTAGAGCGGGGGAAAGAATTTTGCTAATAAGTTTACTGGGCTGATTTTGGGTCATAAAATAATGAAGTTGGGAGAAGCCAAAGGAATAATTTACACTAAAAAAGTGGGCTTGATTAATTTTAAAATGATGTAAATTGACGTAATAGGCAGCTGATCGCTCTTGGATAAAGAGATTCGACTTCTTAATGTATTGAGACAGCTTGGGAGCTTGCATAAGTTCGGGGGTTTCCGTTAAGGATTCCCAGTTTGTTTGAGTGATGAGAATATAACGGGGATTTTCACGAACGATCGCTACTCCATCGGGTTCTTTTTCCGTGCGATCGCAGAGTTCTTCTAGGTTGACAATATCTTGTGGGATAGGCTTCTAACCTGTCCTTAATTGATAATCTTTGATTGCTGAGGTTAGGGTGAAGATTCCGCTTTCTTTTTACCTGGACGTTTGTGTTCTGATTTTTTCTTGAAACCGACTGCTGCGGCTTGGTCGCTATCGGAACCAAATTGTCCTTTGACGGCTTCTTTCATGGCCAGAATGCTATTGTGAAATTCCCATTCTGCTAGACGGGCGGCATCGGCGGCGGCTTTGAAGATGGCTTGTTTTTCGGTTTCTTCTTTTTGTTTGGCCAGCATGGCGGAATAGGCGGCTTTGATTGCGTCTGGGGTGGCTTCGGGGCGGGCAGTAGCATACCCTGAAATAGTTTGCAAGCCGTTGTGGGCATCTATGTCTTGTTGGAGGGTTTTGGGGGTGAGGCGGCGGTTGGTGTCTTGGGTTGGCATGGGTGATTACCTGTAAATGTTCACTTTAAAGTTTAAGGGATTTTTCTGATTTGTTTCTGTTTTGATAAATAATCTTAATGTATTGATTGGCATTGTTAATGTTTTAATCAGCAATATTAATGGATTACTCTGCAATATTAATGTGTGATTTGGCTTAAATTAACTTACCTCTGCAATAAAGCTGTATTAATATGCAATATTAATGTATCACCCTGCAATATTAACGTGTTGCTCTACAATATTAATGTATTATCCTGCAATATTGATGTATAGTTTTGGGTGAACGCAATTCACCCCTACAATGCTTCTCGTGGTTTTGGGTGAACGCAATTTGCCCCTACAATGCTTGTCGTAGGCTCTGCGTTGGGGATTGGCTGCAATTACTTGATAAAACAAAGCTAAATTGTTAGGACTGGTGGCAAGTGATCGTTAATAATTTGCTCTATCTCTTGAAAAATTTCTTCTAAAAAAGGTTTTAATGATTGGTGAGTTTTTTAGAAGGGTTCTAATTCTTTCAAAGTAGTTCTCAATCAACAAATTCAATCTCCTTGATGATTGCTATTTTTTGTTGTAATTTTTCTAGCATCCAAGCTTCTCCTAGCCATTCGTCAAAATCCAGACAATGTTGTAATTGATCATTTGTAAAAAGCTCAACAAATTTTTCGGTTGACCATTGATATTGAGTTTCAAATTGCTGTAGTCGCGTTTGGGTTTGTTGTAAGCCTGTTTCAAGATTTTGTAGTCTTTGGCTCAGATCATTTTGAATCATTTCTTTGAGCGATGCTGGCTGACTAGATCGCAGTTTAAGGATGTTTGTTGAGTTTGTTTCAATGGTTTGTATTTGCATAGTTATTGTTTTTTTCAATAATGGTTAATTTTGATGGAGAGTTTGCAATATTTTGACCATGTTTATTAAAGGTAGGGGTTTAGAAACTAAACCTTTAAATTATTGGACTTGGAGACCAAGCCTCTACAGGATTTTTGATTAGGGAAAAAATCTATAAATTTCTCTTCTATGCAAGAAGCGAGTAAAGATAAATTCATCGTTAATAAATGCCATACCAATGCGATAATCTCCTATTTTGATACGATAAAAAGTCTGATAGCCTTTAAGTTTTTTGAGGTTTTTGATG
>JBEIFD010000174.1:0-7324 GCA_040382535.1 Merismopediaceae cyanobacterium | reverse complement strand
GTCAGCGACATTATCTGTAAAATCCTGTAAACGGAAGTCTGGGTTTGAAACTATCGATTATTATTACCTGTTATAACGAAAAATCGACCATCCGCGAAGTGGTTGATGCAGTCTTAGCGGCTCCCTATAAGGATAAAGAAATTATCATTGTCGATGATTGCTCCAAAGATGGCACGAAAGAAGTTCTTCTAGAAGAAATAGAACCCTTAGTTCATCGGATTCTTTTCCATAAAGTTAACCAAGGAAAGGGAGCCGCCCTCCGAACGGGAATCCAAGCGGCAACGGGCGATATCGTTTTAATCCAAGATGCGGACTTGGAATATGATCCCCAGGAATATCCCAACTTAGTGGAGCCTATTTTACGAAATAAGGCAGATGTAGTCTATGGATCGCGTTTTATGGGTTCCCAGCCCCATCGAGTCCTTTATTTTTGGCATAGTGTTGGTAACATGGTTTTAACAATTTTATCGAATATGTTTACTAATCTGAACCTGACCGATATGGAAACTTGTTATAAAGTCTTTCGTCGAGAAATTATCCAAGGAATTTCTATTCAAGAAAATCGCTTTGGCTTTGAACCAGAAATTACGGCTAAAGTTGCAAAGTTAGAATGTCGAATTTTTGAAGTCGGGATTTCCTATTATGGACGTACCTACAAAGAAGGTAAAAAAATTGGCTGGAAAGATGGAATTAGAGCCATTTATTGCATTATTAAATATAATTTATTTTAGGATTGGAGTAGTTAGATTTGAAAATCTGATATACTGGTTTTCTAGTAGTTATAATTTCTGACTTGATGAAAAAATTTATTATTATTGATCATTCATTGTGTAGCCTTCAGGGGCATCACTATGAATGTAGTATTTCCGTCGCAGAGGCCGCCGCAAGAGCGGGTTATCAGCCCATTATCTTGGCGAATCGGGCGTTGTCGCGATCGCTGTTGTCAACAGAAATTAGAATCATACCAGTTTTTGACGTAGATTGGTTTAATCAACCGATTATCCTAGAGAAAGAAAAATATAACAAAGAGAAGTCAGAAAATACAAAAAATAAAAATTTTAAGGAATATATTAATTATCAATTCTATATTTCGAATTATAAATATCCTCGTTGGTCAATTTTCGGGGAAAAAGTTGAGGGCAGTACCAAGAGATCTAAGGAATGGTTAAAAAAAGATTGGCAATTACTACGCTCCATTCCCTTGAGTAATACCCTATGGGGATTATTAAAAATTATTTGGGGATTAATTCGTTTTATTCTTGGATTAAGTGTAAAAGGAATTAGTAAAATTGGGAAAAAATTAAATAAATCTTCTCAAGTTCTGGCTTCAAAAAATCAAAGTTTTACAGAAACCCTCGTAGAAGTTTTACCCACTTTGAACTTAACTCCAAACGATCAGGTTTTAATTCATACTTTTGGTATAGAACAATTAGAAGAATTATATTACTTTTTAGAAAAATGCGATCGCGACTTATTACCGACCTATCATTTATTATTCAGAAGGGATACGGATGAGCCGTTAGTTATTAATGCCAAAGGGATGGGACTTAAAGTTTGTTTACAATCGTTTTATGATAGTCAACTATGGCCAAATAAAATTCGTTTTTATACGGACACAGAAGATCTAGTGAAGAAATATAACGCTCTCAGTTCTGTTAAATTGAGTCAGGTTCCAATTCCTTTTCGTCAAGAAAAATTAGTTAATCAATCATCTCAAGAAGTAAAAAATTATATTCATATTGTTTATTTGGGAGATGCTCGTTCTGAGAAAGGCTATCAGCATTTACCGAATTTAATCGACGCATTATGGCAAAATTATTTACAGCCCAATAAGGTTAAATTTACTATTCAATCTAACTACAATATCGAGGGGGGAGAAGTCGAAATTTTAGCCGCAAAATTAGCTCTTTCCCAATATCCTGAAAGCAAGATTAAATTAATTAATCATCCTATGTCACCTGATGATTACTATCAGTTATTAGCTTCTGCGGATATTGTGATTTTGCCCTATAATCCCCAAAATTATCAACGCACTTCAGGGGTTTTAACGGAAGCCTTAGCCGCAGGGAAGCCCGTCGTCGTACCCAAAGGAAGTTGGTTAGCGCAACAGGTCGATGAAACCAGAGCTAGTATTTATCGCGATCCCCAGGATTTACCCCAAGCAGTTATTCGCTTACTAGAAAATTTGCCGACTTTTACCCAAGCAGCTCAAGAGTTTAGTCTCAATTGGCGATCGCGACAATCTCCTGATTATTTTTTAGATTGTTTATTAAAACCTGTTGATTGGCCATCGATTAAGTTACCTATTGAACAAACTCAATCAGTTGAAGTATTTCCAAGTGTGTTGTTGATACTATCAGCAGAGTTGATTTTAGAAGGAGAAAATTTAGATAAATTAAATTATTTTTGTCAATGTGGTTATCGAGTTTATGCTATTTTTTATATATCAGAAAAAGCCATTGATATAAATTATATAAAACAAATACTAGAAAGCTATAAGCTATACCAATTTTGGATTTTAACTAATAAATATGAACGCATTGATCCGAAGAGCTTTACTTCTTCTGAATATCAGCAATATCTAGAAGATAGCTATTATAAACGTTCAACATTATTACAAGATTGGATGGATGCTAGTCGTTTACAAATACCAGCAGAATCAAAACAAACCCTGAATAATATTCAGATTGACTTAGTTTATATTGATTCCCTAATATACGGACAGTATAGTAAAAAATTAAACTTGAAAACAAAAACAGTTATCCTTCAAGTCTCCCAATTGTATTCCTATTATTATGCTCTACGCGATCGCCGAGAAGTTAATCCCCAGGAATTAAACTGGGAAATTGAGCAACTTAAGCAATATCCTGTTTTAGTTACTGATTCTCAACACCTAACCGAAAAATTAAAAGAGTTAACGGCGAATAGTCAGATTCATGGTATTAGTCATCTTTCTAAATCAAAAATATGTTTAAATTATTTAGCTCTAAATCAAGCTTGTCACAACATTTTAGGTAACAAAACTTTAGCAATCGAGAAATTTAACCCTAGCCCTAAAATTGCTATTCTTTATCCCTGGGAAGATATTCAAGAACGCCAGAGTGGAGCTAGTCAGCGAACAAGTTTATTATTAGATTATTTACAAAAGCAGGCTTTTGAAACTCGTGTATATACCATTGGTCAACCTAGAAAAATATGGTTAGAAGGGATTTATTATGAGTATTATAATTCCGATTTTGGACAGGCAGAATTAGTTAAAAATGTGTATCAAGATGCCTATTCTTCTTGGCGCGAAACCCTTAATCTAATGGGGGAAAATGTAGATGATGGCTTATCTACTCTTAATGAAAATTGGTTGCCTTGGATTTATTATCAATTTCGTTTCGATCCTAGCTTTAAAAATTGGATTGAACGGATTACTACCTGGGCAGATGTAGTGATTTTAGAATATCCTTTTTGGGGAGAAATATTAGGTAAAATTTGCCCCCAGAAAAATGTAAAATTAATCCTCACCGCCCATGATGTCTTATCTAATAATTTAGATAAAGATTCTCTGTTAAGAAAGATTGCTTTGGCTGAAGAAATTAATGCTTTAAAACAAGCTGATTTTGTCGTTACTCTATCTGAAAATGACCAAGCTTTTTTTGAGAAATATAATATCAAAAGTTACTGTGTCCCGATCGCGATCAATACTGAAAAAATTAATGATATTTGCCAAAAAAAAATAATTCTCAACAACCTCGAAGAATTAGCAATTGCGAACCGACTCAATTCAGATTTTTGTCTTTTCGTGGGTAGTCAACACAATCCTAATATTGAAGCCGTTAAGCAAATTCGCCAGTGGTCAAATTTAGCTAACCCCATCTCTGGAGAGTTTACAGGTAAGTTTGTCATTGTCGGAGGTTGTTGGGAAGGGGAGGAAGAAGGAAACTTTATCTCTTTGGGGAAGGTCAGTGATAAACTGTTGAGCTATCTCTATCAGCGTGCGACCTTGGTACTCTCTCCTTTGAGTTCGGGTACGGGAATGTCGGTCAAAACCATTGAGGCGATGGCCTATGGTAAAGTTATTCTGGGAACGAGTGTGGGCTTCAGGGGCTATCCTATAGAGTCAGGGGTTAACTGTGTTGTCTGTGATAACTTAGAGGATTATCCTGAAAAAATTGAGCAACTCCTCCAGCAACCCGAAGTTTTAGATAGTATGGGCAAAAAAGCACAAGAATTTGCTCAAGATTATGATTACCACTTATTATATAAAACCTATTTAGATTTAATTTTATGAAAGTATTCATCGCAGATTTTGATTTATTTGCAAAAGTTGGCGGAGGACAAACTTTTTATCGCAGTATTATTTTAAAAAATCCCCAGATTAATTTTTACTATTTAGCAGAAAAAGAAAAACCTGAAACGAAGCGTCCTGAAAATGCCCATCCCGTTAGTTTTCAGGAAAAATACTTTTTAGCGGATTTGAATGATTTTTTCGATGTAAATCCTCCTAAATGGGTTTATCGTTCCTTTATTCGGGCTAATAATATTGCCAGGGCGATCGCGGGAATGGAATTTGATGTCATTGATTCCCCTGATTACGAACAATGGGGTATTTTTCTTCATGCGGCTCTGAATTATCACCAAGTTAAGTTTGAAAAAATTGCCCTTTCTTTACACGGTAAAATTTCAACGACCCTACAATTAGATTGGTTTAATCAGGGTAACGAAAATATTCCTTTGGTGTTAGAAGAGGCGAAACAATATTCAACAGTTGATCTACGTTATGGCATTAGTAAAAGCTATATTGATGAGTGGAAAGAAGTTAGCCCTTTTGAGTGCCATTATTATCATCCTTTGCACTTTTTTGATTTACCGAAGCCTATTGCCGAAATCTCTAATGAACAACCTCCTAACTTAAATTTTATTGGGCGTACTGAACGGCGAAAAGGGCCAGATATTTTCATTGATTTAGTTTGGTGGTTAGCCGAATCTCATTATAATCAAGCAAATATTATTGGCCCCCATAGTTTTAACGACACAGCAACGATTTCTTCCCAGAGTTTTTTAGAGGGAATGCTGAAAAATCGCAACAAAGGTATTCAGTTATTGCCCCCCAAAACTCAAAAAGAATTGATGGCATTGTTTGCCACTCAATCGGTGACTTTTGTTCCCTCGCGCTATGACACTTTAAATCTGATTGCCCTAGAATCATTGTTTTCAGGATGTCCTACGGTTATTGGTAGTGGTGCAGGGGTTTGTCGATTATTAGAAGAAAGTTTTCCTGATATTCCCTTTGTCAAAATCGATCTAGACAATATCTATGCGTGTTTGTCAGACATTGACGCAATTTTAACGAATTATTCTGACTATCGTCGTCAATTAGTCGATCGCGTCTTAATGGTGAATCGTACTATTAGCGATCCGCCCTTAATTGAGATTTATCAAAGTTCATCGCAACATGAACCCGAAGTTCGTCAGGAATTACAAAGTTGGTACGACCAGTTAATGGCCTATTGGTTGATTGCCCAGGAAGGAAAAAGTCTGCTCCAACCTCTTAAAACAGCCATCAAACCGACCCTAAAAGAAATCAAACGTAACCTCAAAAATGCGAAGAGTGAGCTTAAAGCTGAGTTAATCAAACCCCTGGGAGACGATCGCAACGCCCAACTGTTGAAAGCTCCCAATTTAATGAAAAAATACAAAGAAGCCTTTAATGCCGCCGAGCAAACGGAAAAAGATCTGGCGGCTAAATTGGAAATGGGTTGGCGTTTGGGGTCGGGTTATGAATCCGAAGTTCAGGGCTTGCGGGGAAGACTCAGTACCAACTATCGAATTGATCGCGTCCGACTGTGGCGAGAATTGGCAAGAATTGAAGAATTACGGGGTAATGTGTTTGTGACAGCGACCTATAAGGTGCGAGCCATGCGGGCCTTGGGAGAAGATCGGTTTGGCGATTTGCCTTTTGTTTTGCGGACTTTACAGGAAAAAGGGTTTACCGAGGAAGCCAGGGCGGTGGATGCCCTCTACGGAAAACCGAGTGAACGGGAAGAAAAAAGTTTCGCTCTCATTGAAGCGGCAAGGGTGGATAATCGGGTCAATCCTGCTGAAGATGAATACGAAATTTGGGACGATCGCCGAGGTAAATCAGAATATCGGGCAACCATTATTGTTTCTCTTTATAATGCGGCGACCAAATTATCCCTATTCCTCAAAACCCTGAAACACCAGACCCTTATTCAAAAAGGACAAGCCGAAGTTATTTTGATGGATAGTGGCTCTCCAACGGATGAATATCAAGTTTTTCAGCAGGTGGCTTCCGAATTAAACTATCCCATTCTCTATGCGCGATCGCCCCAACGGGAAACCATCCAAAGTGCATGGAATCGGGGGATTAAATTAGCGAGATCGCCTTATTTGGCTTTTTTAGGGGTTGATGAAACGATTTTGCCCGATTGTTTGGAAGTGTTAGCCAAGGAATTGGATCAGGATCAAAACCTCGATTGGGTGATTGGCCACAGCTTAGTTACCAATGTTGATCCCCAAGGCAGTTGGGCCAATGACATCATGACCTACGATCGCACGGGTTACGAGCAGGATTTGGTGTATCTGGAAACCTGTTATCTCTCCTGGGTCGGAGCATTGTACCGAAAATCTATCCACGATCGCTTTGGCTATTACGACCAGAGTTTTCGCGGGGCAGGAGATACGGAATTTAAAAATCGCGTCATGCCCTATATCAAGAGTAAAGCCGTTGACCGTACCTTGGGGCTATTTTGGAATTATCCCGATGAACGAACCACCCAAAGCCCTCTGGCGGAAATCGAAGATATGCGAGCCTGGTATCTGCACCGTACCCTCGCTGGGGTAAAATATGCCTTTAGTCAGCGATCGCCTGAAGGAGTCGAGAATTTGCTCTATCATTGTCTGGGTTATCGTAAATCCTACTGTCGCCATACCAGCACGGATCTAGACCATGCCTACAATTTAGCCTTATATTTGCGATCGGTTTCCCCTGAATCCCCTGCTCTGAAGTATTTTGATGGCATTAATAGCCTCTTAAATTCCTATCGTGCGTTGGATTGGATGCCAAAACTTTCTCAATTTACGCCGTTTTCCTTAATGCTAGAAACTCGTAAACTGACCCAAGCCGTTCAACAAGAACATCAGCAGCTTTGGGAAGGCGATCGCCTCTCTCATCCCCAATATAAAATTTTTAACGACAATCGCCACGAACAACACGCCTTCCTCTGGTTTACAGATATTTCAGCAACTAAAAAATAAATCATGTTACAAAATCTCAAAGATCAAATTAAATTTAAACTCGCTAAAATTCTTACCC
>JBEIFD010000173.1:0-7327 GCA_040382535.1 Merismopediaceae cyanobacterium | reverse complement strand
GCAAAAAAAGAAAGGTAAACACAATGGCAGCACCGCGAGGTAGTTGTTTTGAGTGATAGAGGTGCTTTGACTACACCTTTGAGGCTCAAACTTTGGGCTATTCAAGAATCTCAGTGTCTTCAGACCTGAGAGTGTCAAAGAAAAGAATAAGGATGAAATCACCGCTCTCCAGATTCTCTATAATCAGCCCTATGGCCAGCGTCATTTGACCTATGAGCAGGTTAAACAGTTAGCCGATTCTCTCCAACGTCCGCCGCTTTATCTGACCACGAACAAGTTATGGGCGGCCTACGAAAAATTAGAAGCCAGCAAGGTCAAAAAGGCTGGTACTCAAAAGCTTTTGACCGATATTATCTCGCTGGTGCGGTTTGCCATAGGGGAAACGGAAACCCTAGAGTCCTACAGTTTGGAAGTCGAAACCAAGTTTCAGCGATGGTTAAGGGGTAAAAGTTTTAGTCCTGAACAGCTTCAGTGGTTAGAGCGGATTAAAGACCTGATCGCGTCCAGTGTGCGGGTTGATCCAGAGGATTTACAGGAGATGCCAGAGCAAGCCTTTAAGGGTTTCCAGTTATTTGGCAATGGGGCGATCGCGCTTTTAGAGGAATTAAACGAGGTTTTAGCGGCTTAGTTTTCAATTATTGCCTTTAATAAGATAAACTACTACTTGCAGTAACCCTATCTGAGTTAGGTCTTTATGGCGATCGCCTTTGCTGATTTTTAAAAAACCGTCTCTCTACAAAGTTAAGTTTCTGGAGATAAATGAGATGAGCAAACTAGAAGAAATCAAGTCTATTTTAATGCAGTTTAAACCTGTCATTGAGCAAAAGTATCATATTACTGATCTTGGGATTTTTGGCGATTATGTCAAGGGTAATGAGTCAGATAATAATGAGGTCAATATTTTAGTAGATTATACTGAGCCGCCTAGTCTTTTGGATTTGGTAGATATGGAATATTTTTTGACAGATTTACTCCAAATCAAGGCAGATATTATTAGCAAAAATGGTTTAAAGGGAGCCAGACGGGAACGGATTTTATCTGAAGTGGTTTATGTATGACGCGGCGAGAGTTTCGGGATTTTTTAGATGACATTTTAGGAGCGATCGCTTTGATTGAAAGTTTGACAAAGGGAATGGGTTTTGAGGAGTTTTCTAGTCGCAATGAAATCTTTTTAGCAGTTGTTAAATTGATTGAAGTGATTGGGGAAGCAGTTAAAAATATTCCTGATGAGGTCAGGGTTTCTTATGCTCAAGTTCCCTGGCGAAATATGGCAGGGATGCGGGATAAGTTGGTTCATGAATATTGGGCAATTGATGAACGGGTTATCTGGCAAGTGGTGATCAAGGAGCTTCCTCGTTTACAAGAAACGGTTATTAAAATGGTTAAGGAGTTGGCAGAGGATGAGTAATGAGAATGATTTATATGAGTTACCTAATAGCTGGAAATGGGTAAAATTAGAAGAGATTATAAGCCAAATAAATTCGGGCTTTCCTAGTGGTAAACATAATCAAGATAATCGAGGTATTCCACATTTACGCCCAATGAATATCAATTCAAAAGGCGAAATAGATTTATCCATTTTAAAATATGTTGAAGAATTTAAAGATTATATTTCTCTTCGTCAAGGAGATATTCTTTTCAATAATACAAATAGTCCTGTATGGTTGGGAAAAACCACATATATTAAACAGAATACGAATTGGGCTTATTCAAATCACATGACTAGAATTCAAGTCCCACAACATTTTATAAATTCAGGTTGGGTGGCTTATGGTCTTCATCAGCTATGTTTAAACGGTTATTTTAGATCAAACTGTACAAATCATGTAAATCAAGCAAGTATTAATAGCAATTTTCTTCTAAAAAATGTCTCTCTTCCCCTTGCACCGATAGAAGAACAAAAGAGAATTGTCGCTAAAATTGAAGAATTATTTACCGAACTAGATGCAGGAGTCGAATTATTAAAGAAACTCCAAATCAAGCTAAAACGCTATCGGCAATCAGTCCTAAAAGCGGCTGTAGAAGGCAATTTAACCAAAGAATGGCGGACAGAAAATCAAGATAAATTAGAACCTGCTAATCAATTGCTTGACCGTATCCTAAAAGAAAGACGGGAAAAATGGGAAGCGGAACAACTCGCTAAATTCACTGCTCAAGGTAAACTCCCCAAGGATGATTCTTGGAAACTGAAATATCAAGAACCATCACCCCCAGATGTTTCTAATTTACCCGCTTTACCTAATGGTTGGTGTTGGGCCAGTTTGGATCAAATCGCTATTAAAATAACTGATGGTGAACACATACGTCCCAATATTGTTAATAAAGGCGTATATTTTTTGTCTGCCAAAGATATTAGAAATGAAGGAATTTACTTTGATAATCCTCTTTTTGTTAGTGAAGATGATGCTGAAAAATTTAGAAGTAGATGTAATCCAGGACTGGGAGATATATTAATAGTAAGTAGAGGTGCAACTGTTGGCAGAAGTTGTATCGTAAACACAGAAAAACTCTTTTGTCTTCTTGGAAGTGTAATTTTAATCAAACTCGATTTACAAATATTATCTCAATTTATTTTTTATGCTATTAAATCCCCAGATATTCAAAAAAATATTGTTAATTTATCAGGTTCTACGGCTCAACAAGCTATTTATATTAGGGACATCAGAAAAGCATTTATCCCAATCCCTTCTTTATTAGAGCAAGTAGCAATTACTGAAGAAATTGAACTCCGTTTATCCGTTATTGATCAAATTGAAACCACCATTCAAACTAACCTAAAACGGGCTGAAAAATTACGTCAAAGCATCCTTAAACAAGCCTTTCAAGGCAAATTAGTTGAACAAGACCCTAATGATGAACCTGCCGCTAAACTCTTGGAACGAATTAAAGCCGAAAAAGCTAAAGAGGAACCCAAACGAATCAGTAAACGTAAACCCAAAGAAGCCGCTAAACCGAATAAGGAAAAAGAACCTTAAATCACTCAAATAAATTCACCTTTATCAACTAATTAATTCTCGAAAAACTACCCTAAAAAATAATGTCTAACGAATCATCAACAATTGTTCAAAAACTCTGGAATTTCTGTAATGTCCTACGAGATGACGGGGTAGGCTATAACGATTACGTTGAACAATTGACCTATCTATTATTCCTAAAAATGATAGATGAACAAGCCCAATTACCTCCCCCCTTTGGTAAACCTTCGACTATTCCCGAAGAGCATAACTGGCAATCCCTACGCTCAAAAAGTGGTGATGATCTAGAAATCCACTATCGCAAAACCTTAGAGCGTTTAGCCAAAGAAAAAGGACTTTTAGGTGTTATCTTCCGTAAATCCCAAAACAAAATTCAAGACCCCGCCAAACTAGAACGACTCATCGCCCTGATTAACGATGAAACCTGGTTTAGCCTTGATGTAGATGTAAAAGGAGCCATTTATGAAGGACTCCTCCAGAAAAACGCTGAAGACATCAAAAACGGAGCAGGACAATACTTCACCCCAAGACCCTTGATTAAAGCCATTGTGGAAGTCATGCAACCCAAACCAGGCGAAAGAATTTGTGATCCTGCCTGTGGAACGGGTGGCTTTTTCCTAGTCGCCTATGATCACCTCAAACAACATTACAAACTCGATAAAGCCCAACTCCAATTCCTGAGACACATGACCTTTAAAGGCTACGATGTCGCAGATAGTGTGGTGAGACTATGTGCCATGAATCTTTATTTACATGGACTAAGCGGCGATGAAAGCCCGATCCTGTCTAAAGATAGCCTTAGCTTTACTGATAGCAATAACTATGAAATGGTGTTAACAAATCCCCCTTTTGGCAAAAAAAGTAGCATCACTATTACTAATAAAGATGATGATAATAAAAAAGAAAATGGCACAAAGGAAAGTAAAAAGACAATTACCCATAAACGCGACGGATTTTATACCACTACTTCCAACAAACAATTAAACTTTCTCCAACTTGTAAGAACTCTACTCAATACCAACGGCAGAGCGGCTGTCGTGGTTCCTGATAACGTTCTCTTTGAAGGTGGGGCGGGAGAAACCATCCGTCGAGGATTGCTAAAAGATTGTGATGTTCATACCCTACTTAGATTACCTACAGGCATTTTCTATGCCCAGGGTGTAAAAGCTAACGTCCTCTTTTTTGACCGTAAACCCGCCAGTCCCAATCCCTGGACAAAAGAACTCTGGATTTATGATTTTCGTACCAATCAACATTGCACTCTCAAGGAAAATCCCCTTACCTTTGAAGTTCTAAAAGACTTCATCGAATGCTATAACCCAAGCGATCGCTTCAAACGACAGGAAACAGAACGTTTTAAGGTTTTTACCTATGAAGAACTCATCCAACGGGATAAAGCCAGTCTCGATATATTCTGGCTGAAAGACGAAAGCCTAGAAGACTCCGAAAACTTACCTACTCCTGATGTTCTTGCCCTTGAAATAGCCGAAGACCTAGAAGCTGCTCTCCAATTATTTCAAGGCATTAGTGATAATTTGGAACCAGAAATAATAGAGAATCTTTTAGATTAGAAAAAACTATCTTAATTATTAGAGCCTTAGATTCTTGTTTAACCGCGATCGCCCTTAAGAGTAACCTAAGAAAATCCCTAACGGAGCCAACCATGAGTAAAAAAGAGAATACCGCCGAAGAACTGGCCCTAGCCATGATTCTGGAACAACGTCGAAAAGCAAAAGCAGAAGGAAAAGACAAGGATAAACCCGTTGTTAGTCCCGAAGTCCAAAAAGCTTTCAATGACCTCTAAACATCTTCTGAAGTTAGGGGCCAAATAGACCCCTATTTTTGTTAATCGTGGAGGATTAGGCGATCGCCAGACGGTCAATCAATTGGGATTTAGTCAGACTTGAATAATTCTTGACTTTCCCCCTTGCCATAGCCTTGAGTTGGCGAATTGTCATCGTTGTTAGCGAAGGGACAACGGGTGGTTCAACAGTAGCGGTGGGCTTAGGAGAGAAAGCGATCGCCGTTTTGGTTTCAACTTCCATCACTTCAGGAAAATAGTCAACGTAATCAAGAGCGGGGCCTATAACCGTCTTGGGGCATTGAGGCGCGTAGATCAAAGCAATAACGAGAATATAGGCAAGGGTACAAACAACGATGGTATCCATGATCAGAACGTCCTATGTGTCGGTTAGAAATGTGTAGAGTAGGCAGTTTCAAGGCTTGCCAAGGCCAAAGGATTAAGCAATCAAGGCTTGAATAAGAGCCTGTTTTTTCAATTGATTGGCGTGTTTAAAGCCTGCTTTCTTGGCATAGCGGCGCAACTTGGCAAGGGTCATCATTTCCAGTTTCCAAACCCGTTCTACAGGTTGTTTTGCTTCTAACGCTGCGATCGCGGTCTTAATGGCATTGAGAGCAGCTTCTAAAACTTCCTTCTTAGAATTGAGAGCGGGTACGCTGTAGCCTTCTGAGCGGTAGGCTTTGAGTTCGGTTTGCATTTCACGGTATGTCATGGCTTGGTTTCCTCTGTGGTGGTCGGTTTAGTGGTTAGGGTTTGTAGCGACTCCCTTAACCTGTATATCTACAGTATAGATGATATTTCTTATCTTGTCTAGCTATTATGTATAGAATTATCTTATGGACTTTGTATAGATTAATAGCTGAACCGTATAGATAGTTAGAGGGGGAGTCAATCCCCCATCTTTCTCTAAAGAGAATATTTTTTCTGAGCAGAAATGAATAGAGTGGTAGCGATCGCCCTTCGGTCATCAGGCGTGATATTTTCTACCGTGTTGTCAACTTGTTTGAGACAGAAATTAAACAGGTTAGACATCTCAGTAACATAGCTTGCTACCTGGTTTTTAGTCTCATTACTCATCCCTTGATACTGAGTTTGATTAGATTCTGGTTTAGAGGCGATCGCCGTCTCATTCTCAGATTCTACCCAGTGATACTTTCCTTTACCATCAAGGGTTTGGGTCAGCTTAGAACCGTTGCCATAATTGATAATTTGACTGTTTTCAGGTTGCCAGAGGGTGACATCTTCCCCATTGTCTAACTTGCAATCAGCAACGATTTTAGGTCCAAACTTAGTGTTAACAGAGCGGGGATTTTTAACGAGTGTAGCGGTTAATAGTTTCATCTTTTTAACATCCTGTTGAAATTGACTGGTTTTCCGTAGAGTTCATGGGGGAAGTTAATCCCCCTTAGTCAGTGTTTAAAATTCGTAGTTAGGATTGAAAAGGTCAATCAAGTTATGAGCAACGATGATGTGACTCCAACGCTTGTCACCCATTAAGGCCCGTTCCTGTTGAAGAGTCAACGGTTCATTAGTCGGGTGATTAATCTCAATCGTTTCTTTTGGAATCCCATCATAGTCAAGGGTTTTGGACTGAATGACTAAGCGATGAAGGTAACGAGTAGCCGTAGCTGTTAACATGGTGATAACTTCCTTTTAAGAGGTGGTTACAGGGCGATCGCATTCTTTCCAGGAGGGCGATCGCTTTGACTTTGGAATCTTTGGTTAACATTAGGCTTGAGGCGTTTCCTTGCCCTTTCCTGTATATCTACAGTATAGACGACATTCTTTGTTTTGTCTAGATATAATGTATAGCTAATTGATAGATATTTCTTATAGACACTTGATAGATTTATAAGCTAGACTGTATAGACAATGATGGTGTCTATGCTAGAATATAGATACAGGTCTAGATGAGGCAATCAAGATGGCAGATATAGAACAGGGAATAGTCCTCAGTGATGAGAAGAAAGACCCAAACAAAAAGGTTTTGGGGACTTTTCGTATTCGACAAGCTGACTGGGAGAACTTTGGCGACAAGGTAAAAGCCCAGGGACTAACCGCGTCGGAAGTGCTTGTCAGGTTTGTTAATGGAGTCATTGCGGGGGATGAACTTCCCGCCGAACCTTCCCCAGTGACAACCGCTCTACCCGCCAACGTTGCTACCACACAGCAAATTGAGACTGCGATCGCAGCTATGGAATCGCGGTTAATGGACTTAATTGAAAAAAAGCTTTAGCCCGCGAAAATGAATCATTGCGGGCTAAATTGGAATTAATGGAAAGGAATAGTAGGGAATTTCCTCCTCTCGAATCTCTAATGACTAAGACTGAATTTGAGAGGGCAAAGGAAGACATCTGGGCCGAGCTTACCCGTCTTGATAGCGTAGTAGCTATGGTGGGCAATTTTTATCAATTGACTTACAACGATCAATTTTCAAATGATGAGCTTGAGGGTGATGCGGCTCCTGTTGATTATTTTCCCGATCCCAAAGAGGAGGAATATACTCAGGGAGTTTTGGAAATTGAAACGGCTCAACCTACTGTCAGCAAAT
>JBEIFD010000172.1:0-7334 GCA_040382535.1 Merismopediaceae cyanobacterium | reverse complement strand
GGCAAGGATAAAATTATTAATCGAGCAATGAAAGATCATCAATTAAACGTAGAAGAAGTTATCTATGTAGGGGATGAAACTAGGGATATTAGGGCGGCTCAACAGAGTAAAATTAGGATGGTTTCTGTCGCCTGGGGATTCAATTCCCCGACAATTCTTGCTTTACACAAACCCGATTTTTTAGTGCATAATCCAACCGAGTTATTAAAGGTAGTCGCAGATCTGGCTCAAAATTAGTTCATCATCTTTCACTCAATAAAAAAGCTCCCGATCGCGTATCGAGAGCTATTGAGTTGGCAAACTTAAATTCAGTCAACCGAAGATTAGAGTAAGCTCACGGGCCACTCTAAAACCGCTTCTGCTTTCGTGTTGGTATTACGAGAAGGAGTTTCACGGGTAAACTTCATGTGGATATTGCGGGTTTGTTCCCCATCCACTGCCACCGCCATGATGGGATAGTCAATCAAGCCATCTTGGAAAGACATTTGGAAACGGAAAGTTCCATCTTCATTGAGCTTAATGGGACGACCACCAATGGTCACGGTTGCATCAGGTTCCGTTGCACCATAGACAATCAATTCCGCATCTGCCACTAACCAGAACTGACGGGGACGAATGCCAAAGGATTCTGAAGCACCACCGAATCCTACACCCGAACCAGAAGCCATCAAACCTGCTCCCGACATGGTTAGAGCAGAAGTTAAACCCCCCGTTAAACCAGAAGCAGTGGGAACTGCCCACATACCAACTCCAGAGGGGAAGATATAGGAACTAATCGCTTGTTCGGGGCCTACGGAGATAGGAACTTGTTGCATAGAACCGTAGAGAGAGCCTGCAACCCGTTGAGCTTCTGCTCCTTCAGCTAATCCAAAGATTTGATCATAAATCGCATTGGATACACCCAAGGGTTTTTTGCTGGGAGGAATGAGTTCGTAAATGGTTTTTCCTGCTAATTCTTCATCCCAATTGACGGTGACAAAGACATCTTCTACCCAATCAGAAGGATAAACGGGGGGAATACGGACAGGAACGGAACGGGCTAATTCCAACCAGCGTCCATCAAAGGTGCGGTAGCCGATATCTACGGCGTAGTCGCGATCGCTGACGGGAATAGGTAAATACCACTCACGCGCCAACTCATCACAGAGATATTCCTGAACACTGTGGGGACTCTGACCTTCACCCAGATCGGTCACATCATAAAGACGTAGGGCCAATTGTTGACCCCCTTGGCGACGAAGTTCTTCCTTATGCTCATTAGGCAGATCCCAGTAAGCATAAGCCCATTGGGGATCGCGGGGTAAAAGTACGATTCGACTGACTCCGTACCCCCCAGGAAGATCTCCTAACGCTTCATCAATGAACGTAATAGGGCCACCAGTTTTGTCATCTTGACCAAGTTCAAATTTGGATGCTTCCACAGATTGTTCCTCCTGGGGACTATTCATACTAAAAGGTTTTTTATTTTGAGTGTTTTCTTTAATGGCTTGATCAATAGAATCCAGTAATTGCGTTTTCCGCATACGGCTATATCGAGAGATGTTATATCCGCTTGCAACTCTTCGTAATTGTCGCAGGGTCATCTCATCTAGAGGGGGACGTTCTTGGGTCATGAGATAAACTCTCCAATGGGTGAGAACTGCTCCTAGTCGAACTGAAGACAGGTTAAACAGAGTCAATACCGCAAGGGTAATTTCATTAAACTGTCTGTTAGCTTTCCCGATGTAATTTCAGGGGCTAGGCGATCGCCAAGATCGGGGATCATTTGCTTAACTTTATGTAACATGACGTATCCCCTATTCGTCAAGGCTTTTCGAGATCAAGATCCCCTTGTCCACGATTTTCCTAGCCTTTCGAGAGTCTACTGTCAGGACTTCTTGACAATAGGAGCATAAAAGTGATCCCCGTCGGTTGATTAATATCCATGATTGAGGATAAAGGGAAATCAAAAATTTCTGATGCTAGACTGAAAAAGTGCCAATTTAAAAATTGTCTGGTATATCCGATCCCATTTGGCAACATTAGGGTTATAGTAGATTTGTGTGTGAGGAGTAATTAAAACTCTTGGAGTCGAAACACGGAAAGACGCCCAAGAGTTTTTTTTGTTTATAGCTGGACTGGTGAGGATGCAAAGTCATTAAAAAGTCCAAAAAACAAAGATTTCAGATACTTACAGCAAATTACGGTGTTATCAACCAATCCTGACCATCGATATATTCTCAGAACTCGCGTGGATGTAACCAATTACGAGGATACCTGCGATCGCATAGAGACTTGGGTGAGTAAAGGCCTATCTTGTTATGTTGTGGCGGCCAATGTTCATCTCGTGATGAGTGCTTATTGGAATCAGACTTATCAAACCATCATTAATCAAGCCGCTTTAGTGACCCCCGATGGAATGCCCCTGGTATTAGGCTTAAGATTACTGGGAGTCAAAAAACAAACCAGGGTCTATGGGCCCGATCTGATGTTGGCTTGGTGCGAAAGGGCCGCTAAAGATCAAATTCCCGTCTTTTTTTATGGGGGAACGCCCTCTATGTTGGATCAATTAACCCAGTCTCTTCAAGATCAATTTCCTGGGTTAGCGATCGCAGGTAGCTATTCCCCCCCATTTCGTTTATTAACCGAGCCAGAAGAAGCAGAAATCCGCGAAAAAATCCAATCTACAGGCGCACGAGTCGTTTTTGTCGGTTTAGGATGTCCCAAGCAGGAAGAATGGATGGCCAGACAAGAGGGAAAATTGTCCGCCGTGATGATCGGAGTCGGTGCCGCCTTTAGTTTCCACAGTGGGGAAGTGTCCCAGGCTCCCCGTTGGATGATGAAAATAGGACTGGAATGGCTATATCGTTTAATAATGGAACCGAGACGACTGTGGCAACGCTATTTTTTCACCAATCCCGCTTTTGTCGTTTTATTTAGCTGGCAGTTACTCAAGAACGGGTTAAGCCGTTAACTATTGAAGTCAATGAAGCACTTCGAGCAGAAATTCCATCAATTTCGGGGAGATATCCGCGCTCCTCAGCATTTTCATAGTTCAAATTTGAGCAAGCGGCAATGGCTCCGAATATTGATCCTTATTATCAGCGATTTAGTTGCTCTTATTCTTGCCTGGCGCATGGCCCGTTATCTCAATCATTTTTATTCACCACCACCGCCCCAGTTAGTTTGGTGGACTTGGTTGGGATTACCCAGTTTATTTTGGTGTTTTGCCGCCATCACCCTGATCTTTTTTGCCTATGGTGGTTTGTATAGCCCATCAGCAAGGGGTCAAAATTATATTCGCATTGTCCAATTAGTGGGTTTTGTTTACCTATTTTCCCTAGTCATCAATTATTTCTATGATCCGACCCTAGACGCGCCGCGATCGCTCTTTTTTACTGCGTGGTTTAGTAGCCTCGTGATGGTTATGCTAGGTAGATTCATCACAACCTTGATATTGGGACAATCTCGACGTTTGCAACCTGCTACCCCCGTATTTTTGATTGCCAGTTCAACACGTTTAAAACACCTGACCCAAACCCTAGAACATCGCTCCAATTATCAAGTCGTCGGGGCGAGTTTAGCTTCTATGGCCCACAATGCCCATACCTTGCAAAATATTTTGGAATCAGGCGCGATCGAAGTTTTAGCCGAGGATTTACCCAAAACCGATCTAGCTTCCACCCTCTATTGGAATTTACGACGGGCGGGAATTATTCTACGTTTATTACCTTCTAGCCGAGAAATTCTCTATCGTCGGGGAATGCCAGAAATTTTTGCGGGATTACCGACTTTACGGGTAGAAATGCCATTCTTAATCGGTTTAGATTATCGAATTAAGCGTTATCTGGATTTTATGGTCGCGTTATTGGGCTTGATACTCCTTTCTCCCGTTTTTCTTGCGATCGTGATCGCCATTAAAAGTTCCTCCCCAGGCCCCGTCTTTTTCCAACAAGAACGAGTCGGCCTGCAAGGAAAGGTTTTTCAAATGTGGAAATTCCGCACAATGGTCATTAATGCCGACGAACTGCAAAGTCAATTAGAAACCCAAAACGAAAGTGAAGACGGGATTATGTTTAAACTCAAAAACGATCCCCGCATTATTCCCATAGGTCATTTCTTAAGAAAAACCAGTCTAGATGAATTTCCCCAACTTTTTAATGTTATTCTCGGTGATATGAGCCTCGTTGGGCCCCGTCCCTTACCCATTCGAGATGTAGAACACTTCGATGCTTGGCATCACATCCGTCACCAGGTAATGCCTGGAATCACAGGTTTATGGCAAATTTCAGGCAGATCTAATATCGGAGATTTTAATGATGTAGCCCGTTTAGATCTTTATTACATTGATAATTGGTCATTAAACCTAGATTTGAATATTTTAGTAGAAACCATGAGAATAATTGTGTTTGGAAAAGGAGCTTATTAGATGGAAAAATACTCTCCAACAATATCCAAAACTATCCACCCTAAAAAGTGTCAATCATATTTTACCGTCTCAAACCATATAAGCTAATATTAACGGAGCCTGGTTTTAAGATTTTTGCTCATTAGAGCTTGTCACACAATGAACTAACTAAAGCAACCGTCTTTATACGGACTTGATAATAGTTCCCTTTTGTAAAACCTTGAAAAATCAGTATTTTCCGTTATTCCTAGACCAAACATTTAAGCAATGGGCGCGATAAAATAGGGAAACCCTAATTTCTAAAAAAAAGCAAATCTTTTCGCTTTGATGTGTTTTGCTCCCTATTCAAAATAAATTAAAAATTCGTTATTTCGAGAGTCAAAACGGGAATATTAAAGCTAATTAGTCCTAACATAATTACTTACTGTTCTCGCCCTTATTATCGAGAAATCACCATGATAGCCCACTCTTTTGAATCCAATCCAGAGTCCTATGCGGAATTAGTAGATATTTTTGCCCCAGAAATGACTCAAAATCCCAATATTTTAGAATCTATGCCCACCTTAGAAGATGAAACCTCTAGCTTAGAGTTATCCGATTTGATCCTAACGGAGGCCACCAATCCTCAACGGACTAGTACCGACCTGGTTCGTCTCTATTTACAAGACATTGGCAAAGTTCCTCTGCTGAGAAAGGAAGAGGAAGTCACCAAAGCTCAACAACTCCAGCGTTATCTCCATTTATTAGAGACTCGCTCCCAGGCCCTTGAGCAAGAGGATTTGGTCATGGGCGAATTTATGAAAATCATCTCCATTCAGGATGCACTAGTTTGCAAGTTTGGACATCGCCCTTCCTTTATGACCTGGGCAAAAGAGGCTGGAATAGAGATAACTGAACTCAAACAAATTGTGTTACTGGGCAAAAAGAGATGGGCAGAATTAGCGAATCTAACGGTACAAGAACTAGAAAAACAGCAAAATTTGGGCGTTAAGGCAAAAGAAGAGATGATTAAGGCGAATTTACGTCTAGTGGTTTCAGTAGCTAAAAAATATCAGAATCGCGGCTTGGAATTATTAGATCTGATCCAGGAAGGAACACTAGGACTAGAGAGAGCTGTAGAAAAATTTGACCCCACTAAGGGGTATCGTTTTAGTACCTACGCCTATTGGTGGATTCGCCAAGGTATTACCAGGGCAATTTCTACCCAAAGTCGGATGATTCGCCTTCCTGTCCATGTGACAGAAAAATTAAATAAAATTAAGCGGGTACAACGTAAAATTTCCCAGCAAAAAGGTCATACGGCGACCTTGGAAGAAGTGGCAGTTGAATTGGAAATGTCTCCAGAGCAGGTTAGAGAGATTTTGGCTCGCGTTCCCCGTTCTGTTTCCCTAGAAACCAAAGTTGGGAAGGATAAGGACACGGAGTTAATGGATTTATTGGAAACGGAAGAAACTTCCCCTGAAGATATTTTGGCGAATGAATCGCTTCGTAAGGAGTTAAAAAATCTCATCGGCGATTTGACGGAACGGGAACAGGAAGTTGTGACCCTACGCTATGGTTTTCAAGATGGAACGGCCTATTCTTTGTCGGATATTGGGCGGCTATTGAGTTTGTCACGGGAACGGGTTCGCCAAATTGAGGCTAAAGCTTTACAAAAGTTACGCCATCCCCGAAGACGCGATCGCGTGCGAGATTATTTTGATACCCTGGGCTAATTTTAGGGTCGATCAAAATTTAATCTAAAAAACCGCTTGACAATTCTTTATAATCATTTATACTAAGGACAGGTGTGAGAGAGAATTGAACAAAAAAGCACTTGGGGTCGAAACACGGAAAGACTCCTGAGTGCTTTTTTAATGGAAATTTTAGGTCATGATGGAAAATAACTGGAACAATTTTCTCAAGAATTTAGGCGAATGGCGGGGATCTTTTACCCGTGTTTCCCTAGAAGGTGAAATTTTAGACTCTACTCCTTCAATTTTGACCCTAGAAGGGCTAGAAGAAAATCAACTCGTTCGTTTTCGGCTCCGACGCTTTGCTCAAGGCAATTACGACAGCGAACCTTCCCAGGATTACGTTCAGGATTATCGCTGTGTGGGTAATCAAATTATTTTTTTCGAGACGGGTGCGTTTTCTAAAGGGCCTTTTCAGTTCGCGCCTTTTTCTCAGTTTGGGGCAGAGTATGGGTTTGTCGCAGGCGATCGCCGTTTACGATTTGTGCAACTCTATGACCAAGACGGAAATTTAAGTAGTCTGACCCTAATTCGGGAATTTCGTCAGGGGAGCAACGCCCAGGAACGGCCGAATTTAACGCTAGAACAATTATTGGGAACCTGGGAAGGGACAGCTCAGATCGTCTATCCCGATTGGACTCCCTCGGAAAGCCTTTCTACCCGTCTAGAAATTCAAAAAATCGACCGCGATCGCCTCCAACACAAGCTTTCTTTTGGACAACATACAATCACTTCAATTGCTCGTATCGACGAAAATAAGCTGATTTTTGAAGACGGTGCAACCCCTAGACAAATTTTGCTATTACCCGATGGAACTTCTACGAATGCCCCTTTAAAGTTGGAACTGAGAACATCATTTTTTGTGGAAGTCGGTTGGCTGGTCGAACCGAATGAACGCCAGCGTTTGATCCGTAGTTACAACGAAAAAGGGCAATGGGTTCACTCTACCTTTGTGAGAGAACGAAAAATTGCGTAAAATAAACATATTTCTCCGTCTGAACTCTCCTATTGAACATTCAGCTTAAAAATCCAGCATGATTGACTTATATTATTGGCCCACACCCAACGGTCACAAAATCACGATTTTTTTAGAAGAAGCAGGACTAGATTACCAAATTATCCCCGTTAATATTGGGGCGGGAGATCAATTTAAACCTGATTTTCTACGAATTGCTCCCAATAATCGGATGCCTGCCATTGTGGATCACGATCCT
>JBEIFD010000171.1:0-7342 GCA_040382535.1 Merismopediaceae cyanobacterium | reverse complement strand
TAGGTGTTTTTCTTCCATGACTTTTAGATTATCAGATTTTGTCCCTCTGAACGATTACAATTTGGGAATTTGGAAATAAACACAAAGAATGTCCGTATCAAAAATTAAAACTTTTCTCATAAAAAATTTAAACAGACTCAGCCAAAGATTTTTCTATCGAACCTTTTGTTGCCAATTTTCCTAATGTTCCAGAAGCTAATAATTTAGGCAAGTTTTCAATATCTTCTAATTGGGTTAATTTGCTCTCACCTGTTTCTGAATCTCGATGAGCAACCACGACAAAGGGGACAATTTCTGGCCCCAAGGCATCCAATAAAGCAGGATTATGGGTTGTTATCAAAAGATCAATTTTTCGTTTACTGCCAATTTCTCGCAAGGTTTTAACCAACAGTTCAGCGCGAGAAGGATGCAAACCATTATCGATTTCTTCAATCACAATTAAACTACCTTCAGGTCGAGTTAACAGAGCCGTTAAAATTCCAATAAATCTTAAAGTTCCATCGGACATACTTCTGGCATCAATTTCGGTTATTTGTCCAGGTTGCCATTCTTCTTGACAATAAAGCATGGCATCAATCCCTAATCTACCGACTTTCTCTGCCCAAACTTTTTTAATATCACCTTCAGGAAAATGTTGAATATAGTAAGATAAGGTTGATTCAACTTCTAATTTTTGATCCTCTGGTAAAGCGGCTAAAACTCCCGCAATATTAGACATATCTTGTTCAATGGTTTCTGATAATCGAGAAAAATCTCTCATTTGAGAAGGAATTGGATTAATGATAAAAATATCAATTAAACTTTTTTTAATAAAAGGAAGTGCTAATTCAGATAGATAAAAATTCTTCATACGTTCAGCAAACTCAAGACTTAGTTTAAGATTAAGTTCATTATCGAGATCGTTTCTATCATGTATACTTAATTGATCATATTCATATTTATTCTGTAAGTCTCTATCGTTTTTCCAGCGTTCATTAATAATTTCATTTATAATATTTTCTTCAATATTTTCTTCCAAACAAGAATGTCTAAACTTCTCAAAATCAGTACGATTTATTTTTTTCAATAATTGTTCATCAAGACTTTTATTTACATTACTAAAACTAGGATAGTTATTCTCTATGATTTTTATAATTTCATTGAAAATTACATTTTGACATTTTTCCTCAACTGATTCTTCTATGATTTTGTGAGATTTTATTTGCGGATTAATCTTAATAGAGTATGAGCAATCTGTTTCAATATTATCTTTTGAAATAAAAATTTTTAATGTGACTTCACTTGGATTGGCATATTTGAATGCCACCCAATCTAAACCACCTCGAATTGGGGGAAGAGCGCGATCGCCGTTTAAAGCTACATCAACCGTTTCCCCTGTCGCCATCCGCCGTAAAAACTCCAACGCTTCCACTACATTAGACTTACCGCTCGCATTCGTCCCGATCAAAACCGTTAACGGATCAAAATAAAGCTCGGCATAGCGAAAACTTTTCCAATTTTCCAAAATTAACTTTTTTAACATAATTAATTGAGAAAATTTAACAACAACTAATAGACTAGACTTTTATTATAAACTTATAATCTGATCAAAATCCATTACCTCTCCCAATACGGTAATAGGCGTTGCTGAATCAAGCTATGAATGTCAATTTTGCACGTATCCAAAAGTCAGTCTGAGTCTGGGTTTTAAAAATTCCACAAAAGAAGATTCATATCTCAAATCAGCAACGCCGATATTTCTTCAGAAAGATGGTCAAAATCAACGCGACGATAGATTTCTTGCAACGGAAGTTCGATCTTTAAACTTTCTAGAGTGATTATTTGATCAAGTTGATCATAGGTTTGTAATTGCCAACGATCGCCTTTTTCTAACCTGAGATATTGCTCAACGTAAGGTTCGGCTTGGCTAACGACCAGATATTCACAAAAACTCGGTATGGAACGATATTTTCTAAACTTATCACCGCGATCATAAGCTTCCGTTGAGGGAGAAAGCACTTCTATAATCAATAAAGAATTAAGAATTTCATCTGTGCGATCATCGTTAAATTCTGATTCGCCATTAACGACAAGAACATCTGCATAGGTTCCCTGATTAAAATTGGGAATCCAGATCCGCATATCGCCATTGTAAACCTGAAAATTCGTCCTACGAACGGAAATATTGAGACAAATCGTGATTTCTACCGTAATACGACTATGGGTTGCGGTTCCTCCAGACAGAACAATCATTTCTCTATTGCGATATTCATAACGTCCCTCGGCCTTTTCCGCGATCGCCCGATATTCCTCCAACGTAACAAACGTTTTAGTTGCAGTCGCAATAGTCGGTTTCTCTTGAGCAATAACCATTGTTATCCCCCTCAGATATTTTATATAAGTTAATTTTATCTCTATTTTTTAGGCGTGGAAATATTTGATTTTTGGAAATGGATTTTCGGAGTTGTTCTGCAACAAATTGCGATCGCGTCAGGTTCTCCATCCTTTAACCCACGTTCCGCAGGTTCCAAAGAACGTTTAAACAATTTTAAAATCCTTACAGGACAAGAGGTTTGCAAATCACTACCTTGTTTGCGAGCTTGTACTAAAACGAAAAAAGGCTTGTCGTTATACTGAATCAAGAAAGCATCTTTTTACTAATGACCAATATTTTTCTTTTGCTTGATGAAAAAATTAACAGTAGAGCGAAATATTTTTACCCCAAAAGCCTTCAAAACCTTGTTAAATAAGGAACATAGCTTTTTTAAAAGCTTACCTAATTAAGAAATTAATCTACGGAAGAAAAAAGTAGTACAAATGTATTACCTCGTTCCTTGAGTCAACCTACGGAATGCGGGTAAAAACAGAATCAGAACGGTGATCGCACTAAGTCCCACCTTTTCATTAAAACAGGTTGGATCGACCCCAAGGATAACCCAACCTATTTTTCCCTAAAGCTGTATGGCGTTTTTAATTAGAGAACAAAATTAGCCGCCGTCAGGGAAGTAACACCGTTAATTGCTAATTCAAAGTCATTAGCCTTGTCTCCATTAACATCACCCGACAGAATTCCTCCTGTAAAACGTAGCTGACCCGCCGCACCAGTAAAAGCACTACCAGCGATATAGGCAAAAGCTTGATCACCTGTTACCAAAGTGTTGGCATCGATAGTCTTAAGATTAATCAAGTCCTGGTTTTTGATAAAGTCTGTAATAACATCTTTGGCAGTTCCTAGGCCCACTTCAGCAACGGTACGGAAAATAAAGGAGTCTTTACCCTGTCCACCGGTTAATCGGTCTGCACCCAGATTTCCAGTAAGTTGGTCATCGCCGCCCCCACCTAAAATAACGTCACCAGTATTGCTACCCGTAAGAGTATCATTGCCAGAGCCGCCATCAATCTTGATATTAGAACCAAGCAGTTGGATTCCAGAAAAATTTAGTTGGTTATTGTCCCAGTTACCAAGTAAACGGACTGTTCCTGTTGCTCCTGTGCCATCAATAATTTCGATACCATTGGCTGTGCTGAAGTTCAATAATCCAACATCAACCGCGCCCTTACCACTGGCGACAATGCGATCTGTGCCGACTGTACCCGTATCTTTGTAGGTATCATAATCTTGGAAACTTGACCAGCCTCCTAGTTCATTACCTGTGACGATATATTTGTCGGAACCAGTACCGCCATTGAGACTATCACTGCCACCACCACCAATGATGGTGTTGTCTGCACTGTTTCCTGTGATAGTGTCATCGCCGTAGCCGCCATCAATCTTGAAGTTAGAGCCAACAAATGTGATAGTTGAGAAATTGAGTTGGTTAGCATCCCAATCACCCAGCAAACGCACTGTTCCCGTTGCTCCTGTGCCATCAATAACTTCAATACCATTCGTCGCATTAAAGTTTGATAACCCAATATCAACAGCACCCGTACTACTGGCAAAAATGCGATCGCTGTCTCCTGTAACTGTTCCTGTATCTTTATAAGTATCGTAGCCTTGTAAACCGACAATCTGATTGCCCGTAACGAGGTAGCGGTCGGAACCATTCCCACCATTAAGAGTGTCATCACCCTGTCCACCAATGAGCGTATTGTTACCACTGTTGCCAGTGATTAGATCATCACCGCCATCACCATCGATTTGAATATTAGAGCTGTTGAATTGTACGCTTGAAAAGTCGAGTTGGTTGTTATTCCAATCGCCAAGCAAGCTTACTTTTCCTTTTGCTGCTGTGCCATCAATAATCTCGATGCCGTTAGCCGCACTGAAGTTTGCTAAACCAATACTCACCGCACCCGTACCACTGGCGACAATGCGATCGCTACCCGTCGTACCCGTATCTTGGTAAGTATCGTAGCCTTGGAAGCTTGACCAACCTTCTGCTTCATTGCCTGTCACAATGTACTTGTCGGAACCTTCACCACCATTGAGGAGATCATCACCGCCGCCACCAATAATAGTGTTATCAGCACTGTTACCCGTGACCGTGTCATTGCCATAGCCACCGTTAATTTGAATATTAGAGCCAACAAACTGCACAGTGGAGAAGTTCAGGAGGTTATCATCCCAATCACCCAGGAGACTTACTGTACTCGTTGCTCCTGTGCCATCGATAACTTCAATACCATTAGTCGCATTAAAGCTTAATAGTCCAATATCTACTGTACTCGTACCACTGGCCACAAGGCGATCGCTACCCGTCGTACCCGTATCTTGGTAAGTATCATAACCTTGAAAACTTGACCAACCTCCTGCTTCGTTGCCTGTCACAATATAGCTGTCGGAACCTTCACCACCATTGAGTGAATCATCACCACCGCCACCAATGATCGTATTGTCGGCACTATTACCAGTAATCTGATCGTCACCTTCGTTACCATCAATTTGGATATTAGAGCCGACAAACTGCACAATCGAAAAGTCTAGTTGATTCGCATCACTATCGCCAAGCAAAATTACTTTGCCCGTTGTTCCTGTGCCATCAATGACTTCTAGTCCGTTGCTTGAACTGAAGCTTAATAAACCAATGTTGACTACATCTGTGCCAACAGCCACAAGGCGATCGCTATCAGTTGTTCCTGTTCCCGTGTCAGCGTAGGTATCATAACCTTGGAAACTTGACCAACCGCCTTCTTCGTTGCCTGTCACAATGTAGCTATCGGAACCATTGCCACCATTCAGAATATCATCCCCAAGACCGCCAATAATGGTATTGTCCGAAGTATTGCCTGTGATTGTATCATCACCTTCACCACCGTCGATCTGAATGTTAGATCCCACAAACTGTACTGTTGAAAAGTTCAATTGGTTAGCATCCCAGTCACCGACTAGACGAACTGCACCTGTTGTTCCTGTGCCATCAATAGCTTCAATGCCGTTAGCTGCACTAAAGTTTAATAGGCCAATATCTACAGCTTCTGTGCCAACAGCCACAAGGCGATCGCTGCCAGTCGTACCCGTATCTTGGTAAGCATCATAACCTTGGAAAGTCAACCAACCATCAGCTTGATTCCCTGAAACAATGTAGTCATCAGAGTTTTCACCCCCATTAAGTACGTCATCATCAACCCCTCCATAGAGGCTATCATTACCCGTACCTCCATTAAGGGTGTCGTTGCCGCTAAAGCCGTAGAGAATATCATCACCGCTATCACCATTTAAAACATCACCGCCCGAACCTCCGTCTAGAAGATCATTTGCTGCTCCTGCATTGACAACATCATCGCCAGCGTAGGCAAGAATCTGTTCTCCTTGGTCAGTTCCTGTAATAGTTTCAACCCCATCTGTACCATAAATAACGGTTTTATCTCCGTAGAAGTAATTAACCCAACTGGCAACATCGCTTACAGAAGCATTAGTATTGCCATCTTCGTTTAAAAAATTCTCCCCTTGGATACTAAAACCAATATGGTAGATACTATCAGCAACAGAGTTAATGAGATTCTTACCAAAATATTGAGTCGTACCACCGTCATTTTGAACTAAGTGATAACCCGTCTCGCTACCAGTTTCATCATTACCATGAAGGGCTACAAAAGTATCGTAGTAATTAGTGCGAATCCAGTTATTGATAGTGCGAATATCATCAGTCGTAATCCAACCGTCGCTACCTACATTTGTCGCTTGAATGGCATTGACAATTAATTGGTTAAGACTATTCGCGGCGGCGGCTCCTTGGTTAATATCTCCCGCGTTAGTAGCTACTGCTAGACCCGTATCAATTTTAATTGTATCTACAATTCGATCTAAACCCGTGCCAGTCGTAGATTGATCGACATAGAAATAAGTGACCCAGTCGGCTACATCCTTGACAGTAGCATTGGCATTGCCATCCTCATTTTTCAGGATTCCATTATTAATTTCAAAGCCGACGTTGTATATTCCTTCGGCAACAATATCTACTAAATTTTTGCCAAAGTAGGTGGTGGTTGATCCGTCACTTTGTACCAAATGAAATCCTGTTTCTGTTGCTCCATCATCATTTCCATGCAATCCCACAAAAAGAGCATAACGGGTTGCATCCGAGCGAATCCAATTATTGATTTGCAGAATGTCTGCTTGCGAAATTACACCACTACTTCCCAGATTGAGTTCTGCGATCGCTTGCTTATAAAGTTGATTAATGCTATTGGCCGCACTTGCTCCTCCTGCAACATCATTCCAAGAAATTTTAGTAGCAAGACCTGCATCGGCCAGAACTAATTCTATGATTCTATCTAAGCCCGTATTAGTCGTTGCGCGGTCAGTATAAAACTGAGTCAACCAATTAGCAACTTGAGTAACAGAAGCATTAGCATTGCCATCTTCGTTAAGAAAAACGTTATTCTTGATTTCAAAACCAATGTGATAAATGCCATCAAGCACCGTATTAATTAAGTTCGCACCGCGATATTGGCGGGTTCCACCATCATCTTGAACTAAATGAAAACCCGTTTCCTTGGTACCATCGTCGTCTCCGTGCAGTGCAGTAAATGCCGCAAGTCGATTTTGCCGAATCCAAGCGTTGATAGCAATTACTTTACTGGTTGTAAAAACTCCATTAATAACCCCTCCAGTTGCCTGAGCCGCCTCTAGAATAAGTTTGTTGATTCCGTCTGCTGCTGCTTGACCGCCCCGAATCTGAGATCCCAAGTTGGCTCCAGCCAGTCCTGGATCACTGCCGATCGCTTCTACTAATTGATCCAATCCTGTTGTTGTTGTTCCGATTAAGGGTGTTCCGATGGAAGAATAAGCTTTGCTACCCATGATGTTTTACCTCAAATTGCAAATTGTTGTATTGGAGATTTGTTTAATAGACATTTCCATAATACAATCTAGAACCTGTAAGCTTTATTAGGCAAAGAATCTAGCTAAAAACAATTT
>JBEIFD010000170.1:0-7360 GCA_040382535.1 Merismopediaceae cyanobacterium | reverse complement strand
TGCATTGGGTTTCCCCGCAAAAGCTTGACCTGCTTCCGTATCTAGGGTTGCGGCCTTGGGGTCATAACGGACGGGTTTATCGCCATGAAGAATTTTTCCACCATCCTTAGCAACGGATTCGACAAACACTTTCTCAAAGCCTACGCCGTAATCGTTGTTAATTACAACCGTTGAAATATTTTTAAGACCTTTTTTCGCGGCCAAGGCGGCTAAGGCGGCGGCTTGATAGGTGTCAGGAGGAGCGGTACGCGCCCAGTAACCTTGGAACTCGCCTTTTTGCGCTTGTTCCGTAAAGACGGGACTGGTGCTTCCTGGAGAAACCAACATCACTTTATTTTTAACGGCAATGGGAATGGCTGCACTGGAAACACTGCTGGCAAAGGAACCAATTACTCCAGCAACCTTATCCGCCTCGGCGAGTTTCGTCATGGCTGAAGCTCCAGCCGTCGGATCGGTTTGATCATCTTCCACCACGAGAGTAACGGGTTTTCCGTTAACACCACCACAAGCATTGATGGTATCAACGGCTAATTTAGCGGCAACGGGCATATTTTGACCGATAGAAGATAAATCTCCCGTCGCAGGTAATAAAGCTCCTAATTTCAAACCATCAGCACCAGTAGTCGCGCTGGGGGCGGCAGAAGCTTCCGTTGTGGGGGTAGTTGCGGTTTGTTCGCCACCACCACAAGCCGTTAAAAAGTTGGCACTGAGGCCAGTCAAAATAAGAGTTAGAACAATTTGGGGCTTAATATGACGATTTTTTTTGAGCGATGATTTGAGCATGAATGATTCCTCACGGGCATGATTAAGTAATATAAATCCAAAATAAGCTTAACCCAGGATTAACCATCAGTGAAAAATCTTATATTTCCCAGAATTTTCGCAGAAAACCGCACTAACCTGAATACTGTCAAGAAGTGCTGAGGATTTTGACAAATTTTGGAGAGTAAACGCCGCGAAATTTGAAAAAAGAAGCTATAGATAGTATTTAAAACGGAGAGAGAGGGATTCGAACCCTCGGTACGGTCTTACGATTCGTACAACAGCTTAGCAGGCTGCCGCTTTCAACCACTCAGCCATCTCTCCAAACTCACGAGTATCTATCATAGCAAATAAGGCTACTTCTGCAACAAAAAAGTTTTTAGACGGATTTTATTAAGTATTGCAACAAGTTTATCTGCAATAGGGGAGTTGGCCTTTAAGATGTAAGGCTTAATATGCCCTATTTTGAGGAAGATCTAATGTATTCTACTTTGTTACTCGCTACAACTGTCCCTGCAACCCTTGAATGGAGTCCCACAGTGGCGGGGGTGATGATTGCTTGTAATATTTTCGCGATCGCGTTTGGTAAATTGACGATCAAATATCCCAGTGTGGGGCCTGCTATGCCCTCTCCGAATTTGTTTGGTGGATTTGGATTAGGCGCAGTCTTAGGCACGATGAGCTTCGGTCATCTTTTAGGGGCGGCGGTGATTTTAGGGTTAGCCAATGTGGGCGCGCTTTAAATTATTTTTCATTAAGTTGACAATCTGAAGACTGAAAATAATTAAAAAATACTCGGCAAGGGATTAAATTCTGACTGCTGGGTATTTTTTTAAATTTGTTCGCATAAAATCAATAATTTTTCTAATCTTTCAGCTAAAGAAATTAATTCACACCAGGAAGATCCGCCGACTAAATCCTGGGCATGGGCGAGTTTATTGCGTAATTTTTCGGCATTTTTTAGAAATTTTTCCCCTGAACTTTTCGATTTTAATGCTAGTTTTTTGATTAGGTCAGAATTGTGTAAAATTAAATCCCGTTTATCACAAAATTGTAAATAATCTAATAGATCAGTTGCTTCGTTGCGATCGCGGCTTTCTTGTAATAATTTATGGGCAGCTTTTAAACGTTCTTCGGTTAAAATGTTAGATACAGAATCGGGGGAATAATAAAGACGAATAATGCGTAATAGGTTCATCTCTAAAAGGGTCACTAAACTAAATAAAAGCATCCTAACAGGGGATTTTTGTAAGTCTCCTTGGGTAACAATTCCCGTTACAGAGTTGCAATCTAAGATAAATAGACGAGTTTTATTTTGCAATAAAGGAAGGAGTTTAATGAGAGGAGTAGAAATGGCAATTAAATCCTGGGGAAGAAAGGCTTTTTCATGATTTTTACATTTTCCTGAACTGTGAGCGTTTAAAATATTTTTTTCTAAATAACCCGTCACGATTCCCTCGGTTTCAATCCCCACCACATCAAAATCCTGTTCCTGCATCCATCTAAATATTTCTTGAATAGATAGGTTTGCATTAACGGTTTTTAAGGGTTCAGCTACATATTCAATAGTGATACTATTTTCAAATAAACTGCGGAGGTCTTGCGCTCGCGTAGCGGCACTGTGTGATCGCGACTTCAATTGTTTCATCAAACTGCAAAGAGCTATTTTTGTGATTAAAATGATTTAGAAAAACGAGGTTTTCTTTTGGTTTAGTCTATTCATTATTCTGAAGTATTCCTAAACTAATTTATTTTTTCAGGGATGGCTTGTGAATAATTGTTGCAAAAATAGAGGACAATACACGTAACCTAATAAAACAGCCTATTTTAAAATTTATTCAGCAATCAGGAGATAGTATGTATATTGTTCAAATTGCCTCGGAATGCGCTCCTGCGATTAAAGCGGGTGGTCTGGGAGATGTGGTTTATGGGCTGAGTCGGGAATTACAGCTTCGCGGTCATTGCGTTGAACTAATTTTGCCCATGTACGATTGTATGCGCTACGACCATATTTGGGGACTCCATGAAGCCTATCGCGATCTCTTTGTGCCTTGGGATGGTCAGGCGGTTCATTGTGCGGTTTTTTGTGGGTGGGTGCATGGTAGCCTCTGTTTCTTTATCCGTCCCCATTCTGCTGCAAATTATTTTGATCGCGGTCATTACTATGGTGCGAGGGATGATGATATGCGTTTTGCGTTTTTTAGTAAGGCGGCGATCGAGTTTTTACATATTAGCAATAAACACCCCGATGTGATCCATTGTCATGACTGGCAAACAGGTTTAATTCCCGTGATGTTATTTGAAATTTATAAACATCATGGCATGGGAACACCACGAGTTTGTTATACCATTCATAACTTTAAACATCAAGGAATTTCGGGTATTCATGCCCTACGAGGAACGGGTTTAAATAACGAATCCTATTATTATCAACAGGATAAATTACAAGATAATTTTAATCACGGCGCGATCAATTTTATGAAAGCGGGAATTGTCTATTCTAATTTTGTGAATACGGTTTCGCCTCACCATGCTTGGGAAGCCCGTTTTACCGATATTAGCTATGGCTTAAGCAGTACCCTAGAAATCCATCAAAACAAGTTTGGGGGAGTGCTGAATGGGATTGATTACGAAGTTTGGAATCCCCTCTTGGATAAAGCGATCGCCCATCCCTACGATATTGATACCTTTGATGAAAAAGCGAAAAATAAAAAGGATTTACAGGAAAGATTGGGTCTAGAAGTTTCCGATAAACCGTTGGTTTGTTTTATTGGTCGTTTGGATGAACAAAAGGGCGTTCCCCTGGTTCATCATTCCATGTATTATTCCCTCGGAAAAGGCTGTCAATTTGTGCTATTAGGATCAGCGACAGAACAAAGACTTAATCTTAAATTTTGGCATGAAAAAAATTATTTAACGACTAATAAAAACATTCATCTGGAACTCGGTTTTAATGAAGAGTTAGCCCATTTAATCTATGCCGCCGCCGATATTATTGTGGTTCCCAGTAACTATGAACCCTGTGGTTTAACGCAAATGATCGGTCTGCGCTATGGAACAGTTCCCGTTGTACGAGCGGTGGGGGGACTCGTGAACACGGTGTTTGACTGGGATTATGATTCGGAACATTTACCCGAAGAACGTAATGGTTTTGTCTTTAATGATCCCAATGAATTAGGGTTAGAATCCGCGTTAGGGCGGGCGATCGATTTATACGAAAAAAGTCCCAAGCTATTCCGTCAACTTGCCTTGCAGGGCATGAACTATGACTATTCTTGGAATCATCCAGGGGAACAATATCTGGGGATTTATGACTATATTCGGTACAAATAATTGCAGGTGAAAGATTCAATTTTGGAGAATGTTATTGAGTTACAAGTTGAAGAGGGAACGGAACGCTTAGACCGATGGTTGTCTTCCCAATTGGCGGATTTGTCGCGATCGCGGTTACAAAAACTGATTGATCAGGGACAGGTTCAAATTAATGGACAGGTCTGTGGGGAAAAACAACACAAAATTCAACAGGGAGATCGCGTGGTTGTGACCATTCCTGTTGTGCAACCGTTGCTCGTCCAAGCCGAAAATATTCCCTTGGATATTCTCTATGAAGATAGCTCCCTGATTATTCTCAATAAACCTGCGGGGATGGTGGTGCATCCTTCTGCGGGTCATTCAGATGGGACTTTGGTGAACGCACTGTTGGCTCACTGTCCTGATTTAACGGGCATTGGCGGAGTCGAACGACCAGGAATCGTCCATCGTTTGGATAAAGATACAACAGGCGCGATCATGGTGGCTAAAACCGATCAGGCATTCCAACACTTGCAAGCCCAATTGAAAGCGAAAACGGCCCAACGGGTTTATTGGGGGATTGTTTATGGCACACCGAGAACGGAAACGGGAACCGTAGATTTACCGATCGGCCGTTGTCCCTACGATCGCCAAAGAATGGCCATTATTTCAGTGGAAAAAGGGGGACGAGAAGCCGTTACCCATTGGCAAATTTTGGAACGCATGGGAAATTATACCTTGATGAAATTTTGCCTAGAAACGGGGCGTACTCATCAAATTCGAGTTCATAGTAAGCAATTAGGATTGCCGATTGTGGGTGATCCCGTCTATAGTTCGGGCCATTCCCTGGGAGTCAATTTATCGGGTCAAGCTCTCCATGCCCATCAATTAAGCCTGATTCATCCAGTTACAGGAGAATTGATTTCTGCGATCGCGCCTTTACCAGAAAAGTTCGAGAAACTACTGATGATTTTACAACGCAGAAAAAATGCGTGTTTTTGAATTTCCCTATTGAACTCCGTATTATTACTGAAACACCAGAACTTTTCAGAAAGGATATAAGTATTATCTGGCAAATTGCCGAAAGTACGGTTAGAATCGTGTAGAAACATTAAGTCCCATCATCCATGCCCGACCTCAACACCATCCGCATCCGAGGAGCCAGACAGCATAATTTAAAAAACGTCGATCTAGACTTGCCCCGCGATCGCATTATTGTCTTTACGGGCGTATCGGGTTCGGGAAAATCTTCCCTGGCCTTTGATACCATCTTTGCAGAAGGACAACGGCGATACGTGGAATCCTTGAGTTCCTACGCACGGCAATTTTTAGGGCAACTCGATAAACCCGATGTGGACGCGATCGAAGGTTTGAGTCCCGCTATTTCCATTGACCAAAAATCCACTTCCCACAATCCCCGCTCTACGGTGGGAACAGTGACGGAAATTTACGACTATTTACGCCTACTTTTCGGACGGGCGGGAAGTCCCCATTGTCCCCACTGCGATCGCAATATTGCGCCCCAGACCATCGATGAAATGTGCGATCGGGTGATGGCACTGCCTGATAAAACCAAATTTCAGATCCTCGCTCCTGTTGTCAAAGGCAAAAAAGGAACCCATGTTCAATTACTATCGAGTTTAGCTTCCCAGGGATTTGTACGGGTCAGAATTAATGGCGAAGTGAGGGAACTTTCTGATTCGATTGAATTAAAGAAAAATCATGCTCACCACATTGAAATTGTCATTGATCGTTTAATTAAAAAAGCAGGATTAGAAGAACGATTAACTGATTCCCTTAGCACTTGTTTAAAACAGGCAGAAGGGACAGCAATCATTGAAATTTTGAGCGATTTAGAAGAAAAAACAACGCCTGAATCCGACGAAAAAAACGCCTTTTTTGATCAGCCTGAAAGCAAAGAAATTGTCTTTTCTGAAAACTTTGCCTGTCCCGAACATGGGGGCGTGATGGATGAATTGTCCCCCCGTCTTTTTTCCTTTAATTCCCCCTACGGAGCCTGTCCCCAGTGTCACGGTTTAGGCAATTCTCGCACCTTTTCCGCCGATCTCGTCGTTCCCGATCCCTCCCAACCTCTTTATTCTGCGATCGCGCCTTGGTCAGAAAAAGATAACTCCTATTACTTGTCTTTATTGCATGGATTAGGACAAGCCTTTGACTTTAATATTCATACTCCTTGGCAGAAATTAACCCCTGAACAAAAACATATTTTGCTCTACGGAAGCGAAGAACCCATTTGGTTTGAAGAAGATTCTCGCTATCAACAAACAAAAGGATATTTTCGTAATTTTGCAGGCGTTTTAAATATTTTAGACCGCAACTATCAAGACACCACTTCCGACGTTATTAAACAAAAACTCGAAAAATATATTGTCCATCAACCCTGTGAAACCTGCCAAGCCAAACGATTAAAACCCGAAGCCCTCGCCGTTCGTTTAGGACAGTATAGAATCAGTGATTTGACGGGGGTTTCTATTCGCGAAACCATCGAACGAATTAATCAGTTAGAGTTGACTAACCGCCAGGCTCTTATTGGAGAATTGGCACTCAAAGAAATCAAATCCAGATTGCAATTTCTGATGGACGTGGGACTGGATTATCTGACTCTAGACCGTGCCGCCATGACCCTTTCGGGAGGAGAAGCGCAACGCATTCGACTGGCAACCCAAATTGGTTCGGGGTTAACGGGGGTTTTGTATGTCTTGGATGAACCCAGTATTGGTTTGCATCAACGGGATAACGGGCGGTTACTCGAAACCCTCAAAAGATTGCGGGATTTAGGTAATACGCTGATTGTGGTTGAGCATGATGAAGATACCATTCGCATGGCGGATCATTTAGTGGATATTGGCCCCAAAGCAGGGGTTCATGGGGGAGAAATTGTTTGTCAAGGCGATCTAAAAAACCTCCTGAAAAGTAAACGATCGCTGACAGGAGCCTATTTATCAGGTAGAGAAGCGATCGCCACTCCTGCAATCCGTCGGCATGGTAATGGTTTATCCTTGCAACTCAAAAACTGTCATCAAAATAATTTACAAAATATTGATGTCGAGATTCCCCTCGGTCAATTGGTCTCAATTACGGGGGTTTCTGGCTCAGGCAAATCGACCCTGATTAACGAGTTACTCTATCCTGCTCTCCAACACCATTTAACCCGTCTTAGTCCCTTACCCAAAAATTTGGGAGAAATTAAAGGTCTAGAGGCGATCGATAAGGTAATTGTTATTGACCAGTCTCCCATTGGCCGCACCCCCCGTTCCAATCCTGCGACCTATACGGGCATTTTTGA
>JBEIFD010000169.1:0-7392 GCA_040382535.1 Merismopediaceae cyanobacterium | reverse complement strand
ATCTTTCTATTGTCTCACAATCTCCCAAAAAGGTTGAAATTCTTTGATGGATTAACGTTTTCGATTTTGAATTTTTGCGATCGCTTTTTGATTTTAATTTTTTCAAGGTTTAGGAAATATTCATCAAACCCAAGCTACTCAGCACTAAATCACTAACGGCATTCGCGATCGCAAATTCACTAAAAAAACTTTCTCGAAAATCAAAAGCCTGCATTTCGGTCACAATGGCAATCACCAATGAACCCAGATCATTTTCTCCCTCTAGGCGTTGACGAACAAAAATTTGGGCCGCACGCTCGGCGATCGTGGCATTCACCGCTTCAGGTATAAATTCTTCATCCAGCCAATCTTGCAACGCTTTTTGTAACCATTCTCCTTCTTGAGCATAGTCCTGGACAGGGGGCAAGGTAATAGGAAGAATCGGTTGAACTGTCATAGCTATAATCTTGAAAATCCAGTACGAGACAGCAAAGTTAAAAGACCAAGGAGATTTAATTCATTATACAGGGAGATGTCTAAAGCTTGGAATTCAGAAAAAGGGGAAACCCGAATAAAAAGGACAGTTACCCATAAAAGGAAAGTGATTCGCTCCCAGCGTTTAATACTAGGACATGGCTAACATTCTTTGCATGGGGATTAAAGCCGCTTGTCGCGTTTTTTCGGGTAACGTTAATTCAGGGCTTTTATTTTTCATACATAAATAAAGTTTTTCTAAGGTATTTAAGCGCATATAGGGACATTCATTACAGGCACAGTTTTCTTTGATGGCAGGGGCGGGAATAAAAAGCTTGTGGGGTGACATCTTTTCCATTTGGTGAATAATCCCTGGTTCCGTCGCCACAATGAAGGCTTGATGATTACTTTGTTGAGTATATTTTAATAAGGCAGTTGTTGAGCCAATAAAACTTGCATGACGTAAGACAGGCTCTTCACATTCAGGATGGGCAATGATTTCTGCTTCGGGGTTTGCCATTTTTAGGTCAATCATTTTACGTTCAGAAAAGGTTTCGTGGACAATACAACTTCCTTCCCACAGCACCATTTTTCGTCCCGTTTGCTCCATCACATAACGCCCTAAATTGCGATCGGGCGCGAAAATAATCGGTTGATCTTGCGGAATTTGATTAACAATTTTAACAGCATTAGAGCTAGTACAAATAATATCGCTCATCGCCTTAATTTCCGCCGTGCAATTAATATAAGAAATCACCCAATGATCGGGATAAAGTGCTTTAAATTTAGCAAATTCATCAGGTGGACAGCTATCGGCTAAGGAACAACCCGCATCTAGATCGGGCAGTAGGACTAATTTATGGGGATTTAAAATCTTGGCGGTTTCTGCCATAAAATTAACCCCCGCGAAAACAATCACGTCCGCATCAGTTTTGGCCGCTTGCTGAGATAAACCGAGGGAATCGCCTAAATAATCGGCAATATCTTGAATATCATTGTTTTGATAGTAATGGGCCAAGATAACCGCATTTAATTCTTTTTTTAGATCATTAATAGCCGAAAAAAGGTCACGGGGCAGGATTTCTTGCGCGGTTTGGGTTGTCGATCGCATCGTGGTGAACATTCTATTCACGGACTCCTGATGGAATTATAGTTGTTTTTACCATAATCATTATAGTTGATTTTACCAAAAATAACTTGTACGGGACTGGGTGAAAATTCCCTCCAAATCATAATAATCTAGAGGGAAAACGCGATCGCCGTCTAGCTGGCGAGATATTCACGCATAGAGGCTTTACGCTTACGGAGTTTGGTGAGAGCTTCCCGTTCAATTTGACGGACTCTTTCGCGGCTAATGTTCAAAATCGTCCCAATTTTAGCCAGGGTCATGGGTTGGCCGTCGGTCAGACCAAACCGCAGTCCAATCACTTCCCGTTGTTGGGGAGAAAGTTCCTCCATCAAGTTATCAAGATCTAGCTGAAGGGAAGCGTGGGTGGCAAAGTCCTCTGGTTGAGGCCCTGAATCTTCCAGCAGTTCTCCTAATTCGGTATCCTGATTGTCCCCAACTTTCAGATCCAAAGATAAGGGATGACGGGCGCGTTCCAAATATTCCCGCACTTGTTTGGGAGTTGTTTCTAGTTCTTGCGCTAATTCTGCGATCGTCGCTGAACGTCCTTTTTCCTGGGAAAGTTGACGCTGGGCTTTCTTGATCTTATTCAGCTTTTCAGTAATATGAATCGGTAAACGAATGGTACGGCTTTTTTCAGCGATCGCCCTAGTAATGGCTTGACGAATCCACCAATAAGCATAGGTCGAAAACCTATAACCTTTTGTGGGGTCAAATTTTTCCACACCACGTTGCATTCCAATGGTTCCTTCCTGGATCAAATCCAACAGATCTAAATTTCGCTTGAGATACTTTTTGGCCACGGACACCACTAAACGGAGATTAGCCTCGACCATTTTTCGCTTTGCCACTTCTCCCGCCGCGATCGCATTTTTTAATTCAGCCACAGAAAGATCCGCCGCTTCAGCCCATTGCGCTTCCGTAGGTTCCTGACCCAGTTGGGCGGTAAGAGATTCTTGTAGTTCAACCAAAACGACAGAGCGTTGAATGCGTTTAGCGTGGATAATTTCCTCTTCGTGGGTTAAAAGAGGAACACGGCCAATTTCTCGCAAATAGGCGCGAACTGGATCGGGAGTACTTGTCGCAGTCTTCATGTCGAAAATTCAAAAATTAAAGTTGATCTGAAAAAAAACGGTAGAAAAAATGTTTAAAGAGTGAAGATAAACTTCAGATAGACCTCAAAAAAGGTTTATTAGAGAAGAAATCAGGATAAAAAAGCCCTTAAAGGAAAAAGTTAAGATTTCTGAACTGCTTACCTAGAATAAAATCGTTTGTGCTGTGTTCCTTCATAATACTATACAAATCTTTAAGTTTTGTAAACTTCAGAACAGAATTCTAAGAATTTAAGTAGAATAGCATGGATTCTTTATTAGGGAGAGAATTCTTTCTCTATATGTCGAAAATAGATAAAAAAAAATGAATATCTAAAATAATCTGAGATTTTGTCAAAATTTTATGCTTTCATCCCACAGGAGTGAGTGTGCTGTCAGAGTACTCTTGCTTATCAATGGGTTAATGCTCGTGATGGCTCTCAAATCACAGATCCGAAAAAGGAACCTCGTAGGGCTGAATCAACTCCTAGCTTCCCGTTGACAGGAGCGCAAACAGAATGTAAATATAAATAACCCTTAGCTTTTTCTGATTCGTCATCTAACATTAAATCCCTATTGATAATGGAATCCGACTCTGTTAGTGAACTATTTCCCCTCTTCAACACGGCCACCCCTGAGACAATTGAATGGTTCCTTTCTGTTTCGGAAAAGCAAAATTATCCTCCCAACAGTCTTTTGGTGAGCAAAGAAGATTGGGGAAAGGACGTTATTTTTATTGTTTCAGGTTGGGTGAATATTTGTGCTTTGTCCCGTGATCAGGAAATAACGCTGGATATCCTGGCAGAAGGAGATTATTTCGGGGAAATAGCCGTTTTAGATGATTTTCCTCCTCTCACCAGAGTCATTGCTCTTTCGGATGTTCAGTTGCTCAAAATTTCAGCCCAGCGTTTTTTACAGATGTTGTTTAAAGATCCCCAATTGCAGCATCGAATGCTCCAACTGACGATCCAAAGAGTCCGCCATCTTTATCGCCGTTTAAAGTCTTCTTCCCAGCCTACCGAAAGAATCTTGATTAAAACCCTGATGGATTTGGGCAAACGCTATGGCAAAACGACGGATAAAGGGATAGAAATTTTGAAGATTCCAATTCAGTGTTTGGCAACGATGATCGGTGTTGATGCGATCGCGATCGAAACCATGCTAGAAAAACTCCATAAAAATAATTTAATTGAAGTGGATAATAATAATCAGACCTTAAGTTTACCCAGCTTAAAGCAATTACAGCATTTTTCCAAACAATTATAAAAACAATTTGGTAGTGTCCTAAATCTGTGGAATGAGTAACAATAAATAAATGTAAATTTCGTTAGTGTCATGAATTATTCACGTAGTTTCTACGGTCATGTTTAGCATGGTTACGCTCGACAACAAGCCAAAAGAGAGTTAGACAACTAGTTTCGTTAGGAAAAGTGCCAATTTCATCAGAATTAATGCGAAATTCTCGAAATAGGCTTTCGAGATGGTTCGTGGTGCGAAGATGTCGGTACAAAGATTCATCAAATTGGTAGAAGGTGAAAATCAACTCAATATCTTTGAGAAGGATGAAAACCTTGCTGGCTCACACGCAGGATTTGTTTTTTTTTGCTCGGCTATACTAATCTCTAGAATCCTTTCCAATCTTTTTTATCCTTTTGTTTTACACCTTTTCATAACCTTTTCTAGCTGCGCGAATAAATAAAGACACTAACAGAAATAAACTAATTATCTTCAGAAGTGCCAATTAAATATAATAAAGCCATGCGAATCGCGACACCGCTCGTCACCTGTTGCTGAATTAAGCTGAATTGGGGGTCATCCATTAAATCAGAACTGATTTCTACCCCTCGGTTGACGGGGCCTGGATGGAGGACTTTGACTTCAGGTTTGCAAGACTTGAGGCGATCGCGGGTAATGCCGTAGTGTTGATGATATTCGCGTAAACTGGGCAACAAATGGGCCGTCATCCGTTCTTTTTGTAAGCGTAGGGCCATCACAAAATCCGCATTGACTAAAGCAGGTTCTAAGTCCCAATGAAGAGTTAAACTTCCCGTTTGATTCGCGCCCTTCATTCCCGAAAATAAAGTGGGTAACAGCGTCGGTGGCCCTGCTAAATGCACATCGGCTCCTGCGGCGGTCAAACTCCAAATATTAGAACGGGCCACACGGGAATGAAGAATATCCCCGACAATGGCAATTTTTTTGCCTTTTAAACGTTCTAAACAGGGTTTTTCGTAATCTAATAATGTTGCGATCGTATATAAATCTAGTAAAGCTTGGGAAGGGTGTTCGTGCTGGCCGTCTCCTGCGTTTAAAACCTTCACACCCACATCCAAACGATCCATTTCGGACGCGATAAATTGGGGAACGCCCGCCTGTTGATGACGAATCACCATGATATCGGCTCCCATTGCGAGATAGGTCTTGGCAGTGTCTAAAATCGTCTCGCCTTTGGTCAAAGAGGAACTACCAGGCGTGAAATTCATCACATCTGCCGACAAACGTTTAGCCGCCAACTCGAAGCTACTGCGGGTACGAGTCGATGGTTCAAAAAAAAGATTGGTGACAACCTGTCCCTGAAGAGCGGGGACTTTTTTCGTGCGTCCTGCTAATACGTCTCGAAAACTACAGGCCGTTTGTAATACAATGTCGTATTCAGCCGCAGTCCAGTCGGCCAAATCTAAAATGTGCGATCGCGTCCAAGTAACATCCATGACTCTAGTTAATCAGAAAAGGTCTATCGATCACAAGATTTTTCTAATTTTTTTATATCGATCAGACTTTACTTTACAATCACAGTAGTTCTCGTTACTCGTTATCCAATTACAATGACTTCTCAAACGATAAACTTAACAATTCTCAAAAAATATTTTAAAGATTGTTCTAAACAAGATTTAGAAAAAGATATTACTGAGATCTTTCAGAAATATCCAGCGATAAAAGAATATTATCAAACCAAGCTTTTACCGCAAGCCGATGCAGAAATAATTGCCAAGTACAAAAAGATTATTGAAAATGAGTTTTTTCCGACTCGTGGTTATGGTAAGGCTAAGCTTTCTGTTGCAAAAAAAGCCATTGCTGATTATAAAAAGATTTGTCGATTTCCTGAAAACTTGCTTGATATGATGCTTTTTTATGTAGAATAAGGCGTAAAATTTACCAATGAATATGGGGATATTGAGGAAGCATTTTATAACAGCATGGAAAGTATGTTTGACAAGGCAGTTAAATTGATGGGTCAAAATGATTTAAAAGACTTATTTCAGAAGCGTTGCCAGAAAATTGTGGATGATACATCGGGAATCGGATGGGGTTTTTCTGATACTCTATCTGAAATTTATAATGACGCATTTGAAATACTTATTTAGGATTTTAATACAGATGATCAAATCCTTTCTCCCTGCTTCGCCGCAGTCTCAATTACCAATTTGAATGCTTAACAGCTTAATGTCGGGTGGATCATACCAAATCCTCTTTACTGTTTACAGGATACCAATCTTCATCTAAGAGATAATCGAACCATCCATCAGGTAATTGAGTTGGGTAGTCTGATTCTTGACGCTTAATTACTTTTCTTCCATCTGCTCGTTTTCCTTCTTTAATAGCCAGTCGTCTTGCTTTAGGATAAACTCTTTCAACTGCATCAGATAAATAATGACATAATGACCCTGATTTTTCTAAAGCACTTTGTATTCTTAAACGATGTTCGTCAATCGAATCATACCAGCTTTTATTCATCCAGTCAGGTGCATCACTTTGTACGTAAAGCTTTAGTAAATGTGCAATTAGGATTAATAAATCACTCTCTAAAGTATTTTTCGGATCACCCATTTCTAGATTTTCAATCAAATGTTCAACGTCAACGGCTTCCCAATTATTTTTTTTTAAAGCAGCTTTTTGGGAAGATAACCATTCTGCAAAGTCTTTTTCGTATAAATTAATTGTCATAAAGTTGACCGCCTTGTATTTATAACTGCTTATTAAGATCAGGTAAGTCAAATTGTAAAACCATTAAAGTCATGGCTAACATAAAGATGCCATCCGCTAGTCTTTGTAAGCGAGTTAACATACGACTTTGCTTTGTTGGCGCAATTCCTCAAAACCTTTCGATGTTTTAGCAATGACTTTAATACTGGTTAAAAAGTTTTATATCCAATAATAGCAAACCATAAGCTACTGATCAATAGATGGCAATAGGAGCGAGTAATAAACCTTCCGTTAAAGCGGCATTGACAATTTTAATAAAAACGGCTCCAACCCAAAGCCGCTAAAAAAATCATTAACTGAGTTGTGACAATACTGGGGCCAGAGGGCAAATTTAAAGAGGCGGAAAGAACCATTCCCAGTACAGCACTTAATCCTCCCAATCCAGAGGAAATTAAAACGTAGCTGCTGAAATTTCGGCTTAACAAACGGGCCGCACAAGCGGGAATGACAACAAAGGCACTGACCAAGAGAACGCCGATCGCCTTAATGGAAACGCCGACGACTAAGGACAAAAGGACAATAAACGTGGTGCGATGGAGAGAAACGGAAACCCCACGAGCGATCGCTAAAGATTCATTGAGCGTTAACAACATCTGAGTTCGTAGCGTTAAGCCAATAAACAAAGTGCAAATAATTAACAATACTCCGCTAAATCCTAAATCCAAGGTTTGTACCGCTAAAATATCCCCAAATAAGAGATTATTGATTCCTCCTTTATATTGTCCGACAAAACTCAGT
>JBEIFD010000168.1:0-7408 GCA_040382535.1 Merismopediaceae cyanobacterium | reverse complement strand
TATAGCACTAATCAATATCATCATGAATTAGAAATAAAAACTACTGAAATCATGAAATTAGTTTGGTCAAATGATGGTAGTTTATTAGCGATAGATACCAGAACAGGTCAAATTTTTCTTTATGATCTCTTACAAAATTGTTTAGATCAAATTTTTCAAAGAGAAAAATCTAATATTAATGATGTCTGGAATGGTTTAAATTTTAATCAAGATAATGCTTATCTCGCTTTTGGTGGTGATGATGCTGAAGTGGAAATTTTGCATTTAGAAAGTAATACTTTTCTTGGTTCTTTAAAAGGACATCTTGTTCAAGTTGTAGGTCTAATTTTTATCAAACAAGATCAACTAATAGTTACTATTAGTTTGGATACTACAGTGAGAATATGGGAATTATTATCAGGAAAATGTCTCCATATCTTAACAGATCATCAAGCACCTATTACCAGTTTAACTATCGTGAATGAAGATACTTTTGCCACAGGTAGTGCCGATAGTACAATTAGAATTTGGGATGTTAATATGGCAAAATGTGTACAAGTACTAACCAGCGATCGCCCCTACGAAGGTATGAATGTTTATGAAGCTACTGGTTTAACCTCATCTCAATTAGAAACATTGACAGGTTTGGGTGCGATCGCAAATTCCACATTTCAAGAATTAGCATAATTAAACTACATTAGCAGTTTGATTTAAAACTATTGTTTTTTAAAATCAAGCAAGAATCAAAAATAAACTATTCACGCAAATAAATTATTTACTGGGAACTCTATTTTCTTATTCTTTGTGAAAAATAAGAGAAGAAGAACCTTTGTATCGGATAGAAAAGGATGGATTAGTTAAAATTTCAACCCATAAATCTTTGATCCGAGATTGGGACAGACAACTGTTAGGAGTGGTTTCTAATGGTCATCATTCTTTGCAAAATAGTGGAGTGTTTAAATATTTTGATATCCTACTCCATGAAGGGGATGTCAGCCTAGAAGCAGCAGGAAGTTTGAAGCGGGGAAAGCGTATTTGGATTTTAGCGAAAATTCAAATGAATCCCATAGGAGTTACGCATTGACAAAATCGCCCAAATGTGGGTTGTTAAAGGAAAGAAGATTCATAGTTCAAATCAGCAACGCCATTGGCCATGAAATCTAATTTTCAAGCTCTATTGTGGGCCAATTTTCAGCAAATAAGTGCAACTAACTTTTCTATCGAAAAGGGCATTTTCTCAACTTAAATTGTAATCCTTAGTCGATACGCCTGAGAAAGCTTTAAGCCGATCGCTTGAGAAAAGCCTTAAGCCGATCGCTGTTAGGATTGCTGAAAACATCTTCGGGATGACCAGCTTCTTCGACAACGCCTTCATTAAAAAAGAGAACTTTGTTAGAAACTTCACGGGCAAACTTCATTTCGTGGGTAACAACGGCCATGGTCATGCCTTCTTCCGCCAATTGTTTCATTACACTTAGCACTTCCCCCACCAATTCAGGATCGAGCGCACTCGTCGGTTCATCAAATAGCAAAACTTCAGGTTTCATGCACAATCCCCGTGCGATCGCCACCCGTTGTTTTTGTCCCCCCGATAATTGATCAGGATAGGACTCTGCTTTGGAGCCTAGTCCAACTTTTTCTAAATAAATTAACGCTCGTTCTTTGCATTCCGCTAAGGGTAATTTTAAGACTTTTTGAGGAGCCAACATCAAATTTTGTAAAACAGTTAAATGGGGAAATAAATTGAAATGTTGAAACACCATTCCCACTCGCACGCGCAATTTCCGTAATTCATTTTGACTCACATTTCGTTCAGATAGATCCACTCCAGCAACGCTGAGTTTACCACCACTAATCACTTCCAAACGATTTAAACAACGCAAAAAAGTACTTTTTCCGCAACCAGAAGGGCCAATAATCGAAATCACGTCGCCTGGGTACATCGCGGAATTAACCCCTTTGAGTACCTTGAGTGAACCAAAGCTTTTTTGAAGATTGTCGCAAACAACGATGGGAAGAGCGGTGGTCATGGCAAATTGTCCTGATAGATCACTTAAATTTCGATTTTCTTCAAAATATCTAAAATTTTTCTGCTTAATTGTATAGAAAATCACATTTTTTATCGAGTTGAAGATGAATACTAGTGGGGAAACTCAGGACAAAGATTCTTTCTCTTGGGTTTTCAGTGAGTGATTTGGCTCAGGAGTTAACACTAAGCAATATGAAAATTTTTAAAGAATTAGGTCGATTTCGTCACCTAATTTTGGCGTTTTTAGGACTATTTTTAGTATTCGGGTTACAGATTATTCCTGCGGTTTCTCAGGATGCGGGTAAGACTTTTATCGTTGCAACGGAGCCGACTTTTCCTCCCTTTGAAATGATCGATAAAAACACAGGAACCTTAACGGGTTTTGATGTTGATTTGATTAAAGCCATTGGTAAGGAAGTTGATCTCAATGTTCAGATCGAAAGTCTGCCCTTCGATGGCATCATTCCCGCTCTACAATCAGGCACTATTCAAGCGGCCATTAGTGGGATTACGATTACGGCCGATCGCGCTAAATCTGTGGCTTTTTCTAGTCCTTATTTTAAAGCGACCTTGGCGATCGCTGTCCAAGAAAATAACAACAGTGTCAAGAGCATAGAAGACCTGAAGGGCAAAAGAATTGCGGTACAAATCGGCACAACGGGAGCAATGGAAGCGGCTAAAGTTCCCAATGCCCAAATTGTCACCTTCGATTCTGCGGCGATCGCTCTCCAAGAACTGGTTAATGGCAAAGTTGATGCGGTGATTAACGATGGCCCCGTGACTCTTTTTGCGATCAAAGAAGCGGGGCTACGAGGGGTAAAAATTGCCGCAGAAACAGGAACGGCAGATTATTACGGCATTGCTATGCCCAAACCTCGCACTGAAGCCATCAATCTCAATCGATCGCTGGTTAACTACGGACTTTTTAAGGTCGTTGAAAGCGGAACCTATCGGGCAATTTATCAAAAATGGTTTGGTGCCGATGCCGAGCCGCCTTTCTTTCCCCTGGTCGCGCCTTCTGTGATAGGAACGGCTGATGCGATCGCAACCAATGAAGCTGGCCCTCCCGAAAACTTTTTCGTCGCTCTTTTCCGTAACCTCATTCGCGGTGCTGGCGTTACCGTTCTTTTAACCGTTTTTGCAGTCTTTTTCGGATTAATTGGTGGAACCTTAGTCGCTCTCGGATTGCTTTCTCCTGTTGCCATTATTCAGTGGTTTTTCCGTATTTATGTGGAGTTTTTCCGAGGAACTCCTATGCTGGTACAACTCTTTATTATCTACTTTGGTTTACCAGGTTTATTTAAAGAAATTGGACTGGAATGGACTTTAGAACGCTTTCCTGCGGCAGTGATTGCTCTCAGTTTAAATGTGGCGGCCTATCTCGCAGAAATTATTCGGGGTGGTATTCAATCCATTGATCCAGGACAAGCGGAAGCCTGTCAATCTTTGGGAATGAGTCCTTTTCAAACCATGAAAGAAGTCATTTTTCCCCAGGCGTTTCGGCGAGTTATCCCACCTTTAGGCAATGAATTTATTACTTTAATTAAGGATACGAGTTTAACGGCGGTTATCGGGTTTAGCGAACTTTTCCGAGAAGGTCAATTAGTCGTTGCCGTGACTTACAAATCCTTTGAAGTTTATATTGCGGTTGCGCTGGTTTATCTCGTATTAACCACAATTTCTTCTTTCTTCTTTAAATGGCTAGAAACCTACCTAGATCCAGTCGGTCAGGCTAAAAAGAAAGCCGCTTAACGGTCAATTTTATCTTAATTTTTTTACTTGTTTTATTTAGGTGAGGAGTGTGTCATGTTAAACAGTTTGAGCAAGCTTTTCGGGATCGGATTAATCGGTTTAGGAATCAGTCCTCTATTCTCAGGAGTCGCCCTAGCCAATGAGGATAATTTAGAATCGATTCAGGCATTTCAAAAACAGTCCAACCTGATCGCCAACAAACGTCAAAATCTGCAACTTAAAACCTTTCAAGATCAAGGTTTCAGTAACGACATGGGAAAAATCACCAAGGTCTCAGACATGAACTCGCGATCGATGAATCAGGTAACCAGTGTGAATGAACTCAGGGATGTGCAACCAACTGAATGGGCCTATGAAGCCCTGAAAAGCTTAGTAGAACGCTATGGTTGTATCGTCGGTTATCCCGATCGCACCTTTCGAGGAAATCGCGCCCTCAGTCGTTGGGAATTTGCCGCAGGTTTAAATGCTTGTATGAATGTGATGGAGCGTTTATTACAAGAAAATGTTTCCGTAATACGCGAAGATATCGACAAGCTCAAACAATTAGCTCAACAATTTGAACAGGAATTAGCCGCGATGGGGGCAAGGATCGATAACCTCGAAACGCGGACGGCCTATTTAGAAGACCATCAATTTTCAACCACGACAAAACTCAATGGTGATGTGATCTTCATTTATTCAGGCGTTGGCGGATCAGAACAGGCAGACGGCCCCCCGAATCAACCGATTCAAAATGGAAAAATTACCGCTAATTATCGATCGCGGATGAATTTTGATACCAGCTTTACAGGAGAAGATCAACTCCGAGTCCGAATCCAAACGGCTAACTATTTCTTGGCAAGAGCGGGAAGCAATCTCACCGACTTTAACTTTAGTGTTGCCAGTGATAGAAACGTTCCCCAAGTGAATAAACTGCAATATCGTTTTCCTGTGGGTGAGAGCTTAACTGTTTGGATCAATGGTGCGAAAATCACTCTTGATGATGTTGCCGATCCCCTGGCTCCCTTTACCAATTCCTTTACCGATGGTGCTTTATCCTTCTTTGGCGCGATCGCCCCAATATACTTACTCAGTGATAACACAGGGCCAGGGGCAGGAGCCTCCTATAGTTTTAGTAAAAATTTAAATCTAGGAGCCTTTTATTCAGCAGGAAAAGGGTATAGTCCCGAATCAGGACAGGGTTTATTTAATGGGCAATATGTCGCAGGAACCCAATTAACCTATCTCCCTTCTCCCGATACAGGCATTGGGATCGCCTACTCCCACCAGTATATCCCCCAGAATCAATACGATAGCTTTGGAGTTGCGGGATTTACGGGTTTAGCCAATGCGGATAATCCTTTTAGCTTTGAGAATCGGGATAACTTTGGGGATGGAAACGCAACTTCCTCTGATAACGTTGCTTTAATGGCCACTTGGCGAATCGCTCCTGGGTTCAGTATGGAAGGTTGGGGAATGTACACCAGTGCTTCTGCCGAAGGAGGCGATCGGGCAGGAGATAGTGCCGATATTTGGAACTGGAAAATCAGTTTCGCTTTTCCTGACCTATTTCAAGAGGGAAATCTCGGTGTACTTTCCGTCGGGCAACCCCCCTATGCCGCGACTCTCAGTAATAACAATAATCTCCCTGATGTAACACCTTCTACGACTACAGCCCCTTGGTTTGCTGAAAGTTTCTATGTATTTAAGGTGAATGATAATATTTCAATTACCCCAGGGCTTTGGGTCGGCACAAGTCCTGCTAATGGTCGTGATCCGCTTTGGATTGGTGCAATTCGGAGTAGCTTTAAGTTCTAGAATCCTCAAAATCATGAACTGCGGTCACAATTATCCCTAGTTAAGACCGCAGTTTTTTTTAATGTCGTTTTGGAGGTAAAAATATTTATCTATCTTGCTTGCATTCAGGGAAAATAACAGAGACAATATCCATCAAAAGTCCTATTTTAAATAATCCCCGTGATTGCCATTTACCCAGGAAGCTTCGATCCCATTACCCTCGGTCATCTTGATATTATTGAACGGGGAGCCAAATTATTTAACCAGGTGATTGTGGCAGTTTTGTGTAATCCTAGCAAATCTCCTCTTTTTTCTGTAGAAACACGGATAGAGCAAATTCGGGAATCGACCCAACATCTGGGGAATATCGAAGTCGATAGTTTCACGGGACTAACCGTAGAATATGCCAAATCGCGCCAAGCCAGCGTCTTATTACGAGGTTTACGAGTCCTCTCTGATTTTGAAAAAGAATTACAGATGGCCCATACTAATCAGACCCTCTGGGACGGAATTGAGACAGTTTTTTTAGCGACTACCAAAGAATATAGCTTCTTAAGTAGTAGTATTGTCAAAGAAATCGCCCAATTTGGGGGAACCATCGATCACCTAGTCCCTGAAAATATCGCTAGAGATATCTACATATATTACAGTTAGACTATTAAAGTTAAAATGAATCTATAAAATTTTATCGCTAACTATGACACGCCGAGAGAATCCCACTCCTGAAACCAATCAATCCAATACGGCTACTCGTCGTCGGATTGTCGATTTTGATGTTCAACAAGAGTTAGCGGAATTACAAGAGTTAATTTATGAAAGTTTTCATATTCCCCTGACAAATTGGACGGTCGTGGATGAAGGTAAGCTTCTCGATCAAATCGAAATGATTAGCGATAATTTACCTGAAGCGATTCAAAAAGCATTGGCTGTCCTGGATCAAGAAGAATCGATCATGACCCAAGCAGAATCCTACGCCCAACGAATTGTTCAATCTGCCCAACAACAAGCGGCGGAAATTTTAGAGCAATCGGGTATTATTCAACAAGCCGAACAGCAAGCCAGCCAAATTCGTCTCCAAGTTCAACAGGAAGTTGAGGCACTGCAACGCCAAACCATGAGTGAGTTAGAGCAAATTCGGCAGGTGACAACCCAAGAAGTTCAGCAGTTTCGTCAACAGACCACTCAAGAAGTTCAACAATATCGCCAACAAACGGTGCGGGAATGCCAGGAAATTCAGCAAGATGCGGATAAATATGCAGATGCGGTACTGAGCCGAATTGAGCGAGATTTGGGAGAAATGATGCGGATCGTGACCAATGGTCGGCAACGACTTTATGAAAATCCACCTAGCAATAATGCGCCGAATCAAAATATGATTACTCCCCAAGTTAGTCAAGCTTCTACCAGGGTTTCAGAACGACCTGAGCGATCCAGAAAACGCACTCGTTAAAATGTTTGGGGATTCGGGGGCAATTTTTTCGGTCGAATCCCCGATATTTTTAACCCACTATTGATATAGTCGGTAAATAGATTCGCGATCGCGTTTTTAGCTAAAGTTTTTTTGAAAAATCTCCTCTATTCTGTAAATAGCAAAGATAAATAAAATATTTTTCTAAACACACTTAACCCAAGACGGTGTAAGCTATGCCAACAATGATTGAAACAGATTTAAAGGAAATTCTAGGGGAATTTAAGCAAGAGTTCACCAAAATTAATCAGCGACTAGATCGAATGGAAACTGATTTAACCACGATCAAAGTTGATGTCGCAACGGTTAAGACAACGGTTAATTCCCTAGAGAATAGATTAGAAAAAATAGAAACAGAGCAGAAAACTCTAATTAAAGACATGGCAGACCTAAAAGGGGTAAAG